>JALZHG010000333.1 GCA_030914045.1 Chloroflexota bacterium
TCGCCCTCAACAGCAACTGCGAGTACGTGGGCGGTTGCGGCGCGGGTTCGGCCCAGGTGAGGTGGCTCACGAACGATCTGAGACGCAACCGGACGGTTTGCACCCTCGCCTATTGGCACCACCCACTCTTCAGCTCGGGGGAAAACACGGCAGCACCCCCGAGGTGAAGCCGCTGTGGGAGGTCCTCTACGAGGCGGACGCGGACGTAATCCTCTCCGCCCACGAGCACAACTACGAGCGCTTCGCGCCGCAAGACCCCGACGGAAAAGCAGACCCTGAGCGCGGCATCAGGGAGTTCGTAGTTGGCACCGGTGGCAAGAGCCATTGCGCGATCGTGGACCCTATCGCCAACAGCGAGATCCACAACGACGACACCTACGGCGTCCTAAAGCTCACGTTACATCCCGAGGGCTATGACTGGCGGTTCGTCCCGGTTGAGGGCGCGCGGTTCACGGACTCTGGCAGCGCCAGGTGCCACTGACGGGATAGCCCACGACTTTCGGGAACCCGGATTCCAGCTGACTGAGTGAGAAGGTGCTCGGTGATCCGTAACCCTAACGAGCGCGACTGCGCCACCACCATGTCCCCAAGCCCATCGCCGCGAACAGCAAGACGACGAGAACGAAGTTCGAGACCGAACCCACGATATGGGACACCCGCTCCCAATTCTCGACCAGGGTCAAACCCGCGCCGATGAGCAGCACGTTCCACCCACTAGAGCCCAAGGTAGTGAGCAACGCGAACCGCCCGAGGAGCATCTCCACCATGCCCGCGAGTATCCAGACGACGCTGCGTACCCCGGCACCAATCGGCCCACGAGCACCACCACCCCGCCGTACCTATCGAACCAGTCGTCGGCGCGGTCCAGCTCGGCTTCCTTCACGCTCAGCAGCCTGGCGTACCGGAGCACTAGCTCCCTTCCCCCGCCGCCCCAACGTGTAGAAAACTAAGGCACCCAGGAGCGAGCCAAGGATCGAGGCGCCGAGGATCGGAACGAACCCCGGGTCGCCCTGCCAAACGAGGAACCCCGCGAGCGGCAGGATGACCTCCGAAGGGATCGGCGGAAAGAGGTTCTCGGCCACCATCAAAGTGACCACGCCCCAGTAGCCGAAGGAGACGATGACGCCGGTGACCCAACCGCCGAGGCCGCCGTCCATCAGAGGGCTCCGGCCGCGGCGAGCCGCAGGAAGATCCATAAGGGCATGAACGACTTCATCTAGCGGAAGTCTACGCTGTTACGAGCTATGGAGTTTGGACGATGATCCACGGGAGGTGGTAGCACCCTCTTGGGTAACGTCTGAGAACGTCCATTCTAGAGACCGTTGATAAATCCGAATAGGCCCCGGTCGGGGACCTCACGAGCCGGTAGAACGCGGCGTGAGGGAACCTCCTTATCGACGCCAAAGACGCCCGATCTAAGCCCTTCCGGCTGTTTATCAGACGGCCTCAGCCGGAGAGCTCCGAAGTTCGCAGACCTTTTATCGAGTTCTCATTCAATTCTCAGATTCGCCAGCTACACTCCGCCCAAGCACTAGGTAAAAGGAGGTAACGACGTGGATACTAGGAAGGTGTTGATAGCAGTAGCGGCCGCCGTGGTGCTGCTCGTCAGCGCTGGCGTGGCTTACGCCGCCAACAACGCCTCGGAGTCGACTATCGGGAGCGACGATGGAGAAGATACTTACAAGGGCACCGTATCCGCCCCGGATCAGAGCGGTACTTCCTTGCAGGATGCGGCCAAGATAGACCAAGCCGCCGCCGAGCAGGCAGCGCTCAAGGCCGTGCCCGGCACAGTCCACGAAGCCGAACTGGAGTCAAGCGACAACGGCTACGTGGTCTACGACATCGAGATTGCGGGCGACGATGGCAACAATCACGAGGTCAAGGTGGACGCCGGCAACGGCGAGGTACTCCACCAGGATCTCGAGGATGAGGCCGACGAGTCCGACGCTGGCGAGACCGACGATGCTGAAGGACCAGGCGATACCGAAGACTCTGATTGAGGAGTGTGGGGTAAGGCCAGCGGTCGGTGCATGATAGCCTGAGTTCGAGTGGGGAGCCTCGTGGTCGGGTATAGCCGCTTCGGGTGACAGAGGGGGTTCAGAGGATGATGTTCGTAGCGCTGACGCCCTACTGGCCCGACTGGTTGACCCCCATCGTCGCCACGTTGGCGCTCATGCTCGGTATTGCCAACATCGCGATTACGTTGTGGCGAGGCACGCGGCGCGTGCAGATGAAGATGATAGAGACCCTGAAAGAGTCTGATGAGGGAATCTTCGTCTACTATCGCTGCCAGGTCACCAACACCGGATGCATCGGGATACAGATCGATAAAGTCGACCTGTATCCCGCTGGCGGTGAGAAGGTGCCCATTTCGTTGCGGCCGCGCTCAGACGAAAAACCGAGAAAGCTGGACCGGGGTGAGACGCAGGACTGGGAGATATGTCTGCCCGACCTGAAAGCGGCGTTTCAGGCAGCGGGTCAGTTGGAGTTGGTAGCCGTGGCAACGGATACGACAGGCAAGAAATATAGACAGAAGCGTAAAGACTCCATGACGCTCAACCTGTCGGACTCCTTGAAGGTTGACCTTGCGGGTTAGACGAGCCGGAACGCCGGAGGGCAGACCGCGGGACAACTGTAGACGCTGTCTAGGACATGAACTGCGAACTCGCGGACGAAGCGGCCGTGCAGCTCTCTTTTCTCGAGGGAGAGCTGCCTACCTGCTGGCCCCAACCAAGACGCCCTCACTACCAGGCTGGAGGGTGGACAAGCCGTCATTGAATTGGCGACCTCCTAATCGCGTGTCTACGTCGGCGTCCACTCCTCGACAGACATCGTGGCAGCAACGGGGTTAGGGATCGGTTGCGGTGGGATAGGGACCCGGTGTAGCCACTACTGGGAGCCGGCCAGGGAAACTTGAGCGTTCGAGAGAACTGGTAGCCCTCGAAGAAATTTCGGAAGTACAATACCCATCGAAAGATGACGAGGAGCAGATGAGACCGGGCACTCGCATACTGCTGGTGGAAGACGATCGCTCGATCGCTAGCTTCGTCGCACCAGAGCTCGAGCACCTCGGCTTCCACGTGCGGTGCGCTTACGATGGTCTGTCCGGCCTTGAGGAGACTCGAACCTTCGAGCCAGAGCTCATCATCTTGGACATCATGCTGCCCGGATTAGACGGGGTCGGGGTCCTGCGGCGGGTGCGCCAGGCAGGTAGCAGGGTGCCGGTGATCATGCTGACAGCCCGTGACAGCACGCTGGACAAGGTCCACAGCCTCGACCGCGGTGCCGACGATTACCTTACCAAGCCTTTCGATATAGAGGAGCTCCTGGCCCGCATCCGGGCGCTGCTCAGGCGGACGGAGGGTGATGAGATACTCCGCGTGGCGGACCTCGAAGT
>JALZHG010000334.1 GCA_030914045.1 Chloroflexota bacterium
GAGCAGCGAGATCAAACCCACTCTGGTGCGCACGGGACCTCCTTCTCCGCAGACCGCCCCTCAAAGCCCCACCGGCGGCCGACTCCTTACAGCTCAAGTCATTCTACGCATCATATAGAGTAATACGTGCTTGCGCTAGCGGACAGATTACTCCCTTTAGATAAGCCAAAAAGAAAGGGTGCCGCACCGAACACGGATCCCGTTGGCAGCAGCGCGGCAGCAGCGCGATCAAAGAGGCGTCCCTTCTTAGTTTAAGGCGGCCTCCATCGCACGCGCAGTCTGATCCCCCATCGAGGGTATCCAGTGAGAGTAGCGATCCAGAGTCATGGCTATGGAAGAGTGCCCTAATAGCTCTTGCACAAACTTCGGGTGCACGCCGCGCGAGAGCAGCAGGGTGGCACAGGTATGGCGCAGGTTGTGAAAGCGCACGCGCTCTAACCCGCTTCGCTTGAGTAGGGGTTTGAAAGAACCCCTATCCACCATATCCCGGCTCAAGGGTGTGCCAGTCTCAGAAGCAAATACAAGGCCATAATCTTCCCAGAGAGCACCCAATCTCAACCTTTCCTCGTTCTGGCGCTTACGGTGGCTTCTGAGGGCTTCTACTGGCTGTTTGGTAAGCGTGATAGAACGTCCCTTGCCGTTCTTGGGCGTGGTGAAACGGGGGCCATTGATTGCCCGGGAAAGGGTACGGGCGACGCGTATGGTTCCCGTCTCAAGGTGAACGTCTTCCCATCTCAACCCGAGAAGCTCACCTATGCGCAACCCCGCCGTCACCGCCACTCGACGCTCTCCGGCTCCACCTCCGAGAGCAGCGTCCTAACGCTCTCCAGATCCTTCCTGCTGGCTCGGCTGTCCACTAGCCTGTGGCTCCCCTACTCGCCGGGCCTGAACCTGTTGCTCTCCAGCCACGCCTCGACGTCCTGGCGCCTGATGCGCCTCACACGACCGATCTTGTAGCTGGGGATCTCGCCGCTCCGGAGCATTTCGTAGGTCTTCGTCCGCCCCAGTCCGAGCCAGCGCACCAGCTCGTCGGTGGTGAACCACTCTTTCTGCTCGACTTCCGCTTCCAACTCGTCTCCCTTCGAGCGATTTGCTTGGTTGCGCCAAGTATCGCCCGGTGCTACCGTGTATGTCAACAAGTAAAAGGAAAATACCCGTTACGAAACCGTTACTAATTCATGGGAGGCGCCGAGGTGTGGCACCGGCTGGGCAGGGACGACTTCGAGAGGACGAGCGAGCTGAGGAGAGGATTCGGCTCCGACAGCAGGGAGTGGGGGGTGTGCCGCGAGTACCTGCTGCGTGAGGTGACGGAGGACGGCCGCCCCGTCCAGTACATAGTGCCGAAGTACTACATCCAGCCCTACCAGGACGACAACTGGACGATGTACAGTCCTCTACAGGATACCCCCGACCTCTTCCTCCGGTTCGCCCGACTCCACGAGCGGAGCGACTCCGTAGAAGCCATCCTCGACTGGGTGCACAGATACGGGGTTTTGGGCCACGGCTCGGGCTGGAGCCGGACGGCGCCGCAGAGCGTGAAAGACTTCAGGGAGGCACTCGAGGAAGCTGCCGGGGTGCTGGCGATGTACGAGGCCGTGTTGAATGGCGACGCCCAAAGGGCGAAGTCCCTGGTCCTCGAGGAGTTCCCGTTGGTCGGCCCGGGCGGGCATCTAATCAAAATGCTGAGGGAGGCCGGCGTGCCCGTGGACGACTGGGACCGCGCCGGGGACACCTCGAAAACAGTCGAGGAGCACTTCGACGGAGACTATCTCGACTACGCGCTCGATCTCGCCGTGGCCGCGGTGAACGAGATGGTCAAAGAAACCTGCTACCCAAGCCTCGATATGGGCTATGAGTTGCACCGTCGCCCTTCCGATGTCCGGACCGGCTGGAGTTTCAAGAGCCTGCTTGGCGCCATGTACCTCCAGATGTACTGGCTGATGGGATCGGGAGGAGAGGTTACTCGCTGCAGGTACTGCGGCCGGATAATCTCACTCGCCCGGCCTTCTCCCGATGCTAGGAAGGTGCGTCAGGACAAGAGCTTCTGCGACGACGCCTGCCGCCAGAGGCACCACTACCACAACAGGACGAAGCCCAAGCGCCAAGGCAAACAACGTTAGCTCGCTGCGGATGCGCCGCTAGGGGTTGTTAGTCCGCTCACGGATCCAAAAGGCGAAAAGGGGGTCGGTCGGGACAGGTTGACCTTTGGGTGTTCGCTCCAGATGTCCGCTTGCTATGAGCGCGTCAAGCGCACTTGTAAGCGCCCCAGGTCCCTTTATCCCGTGGCGCTGCATGTACTCCCTGGAATAGGGCTGGTCTGTAGGTTCCCTACAAAAAGCGACCAAGACAGCTCGGCGCGGTGCGCTCATCTCGTCGAGGATTGCACGGAATTCCGGTTCCGCCTCCTTTAGCGCTTCTTCCCTGGCGGCCAAGACCGTCTCCTCGTCGGCTACCCCGCCCGACCCGGCGAGCCTGAAGGTGTGAGATGCGAGTTGCTGCGCTCGGTGGGGATGCCCATGGACTTGATCGAGCAGCACGTCTACCGCTCCCTCTGTAATCCGCCTGTCCGCCGCCTCGAACCTCTCTTCGACAAACTCTCCCAAAAGCTCATGGGGCAACCTCCCCAGTTCCATCCTGCGTCCGAAGTTGTAGAAAGGTCGCTTCCTATCCGAAAAGAGACCGTCCATAAGGGATCGCTTGCTGCCCATGAAGAGGTACGAGACGTGCGGAGAGTTCTGAAACGCATTCCTCATCAGCGCATCGGGCTCGCCGGGAACATTTAGTATCTCCCCGAACTCGTCCAGGATAAGAAGAACGCGATTACCCGAGGCACGCAAGGCTAGCCTCTCGGGCACCTCCAAAAGCGACCTCAGAGCAGCCCGCTCCTCCTCACCTGTTCCCCGTCCCTCGTAGCTCACGCTGAAGCCACCTCTGAGGTTCACCCTGAAGCCCATCGAGCCGAGAAGGTCGGCGAGGAACCTCCTCACCCGGAAGACGTTCGAGACGCGGGCGTAGGAGCGGCCCAACACGTTCATCATGTCCGTGATACTGGCGGCGCCCCAGAAGTCCACGTAGACAGATGGGATCTCCCAGACGTTGGCGGCCTCCTTCGCCACAACGCGCGCGAGGCTTGTCTTACCGTAACGCCGGGGCGCGTAGACCATCACCGGCTGCCCGGTGCGGACACAGTCTATAAGCTCGGTCTTCTCCGCCGCCCGGTCGATCAACTCCTCCCGGCGCTCCACAGGCCGGCCATATAAGAAGGGATTTTGTACTTCACTCACACGTACAGTATAGTACGTTTTTTCGTACCATGCTGTACGTTTCTTCGAAAAAGAATGTGGGTATGCAGAGAAGGTTTTTTCACTGCACCCTAAGCGTAAACGCTCCAGC
>JALZHG010000136.1 GCA_030914045.1 Chloroflexota bacterium
GTTACCGGGGTACTATCGTGGCTCACGCCGCTAGCCGCGCTTGGGTTGGTCGCCTTGATGATAGGTGCGATCCTGACCCATCTGCGGCGCAAAGAGCAGCAGATGATGATCGTCAATGCTGTTTTGCTGCTGCTGGCCGTATTCGTCGTCTATGGCCGTTTCGTGGCCACTCCGCTATAAGGGGATAATTTTGATGTCGCAAACACAAACAAGTTCATTGGCGCCTGCCCGGTTGCCCGCCAATACACGCCTCGGGCCGGTACACCTTGCGGTCACCAACGCGCGGCGCTCACTGACCGTCTGGCGTGATCTGCTCGGGTTGACTGTGCTGGGGGAGGAGGATGGGGCGATCCGGCTTGGCACGGGCGGCGAAACGCTGATCGTGCTGCAGCCAGGGGCCGCTCGCACGGTAGTGGCGCGCACCAGCGGCCTGTACCACGTAGCAATCCACGTCCCCTACCGAGTTGATCTGGCACGAGTTGTCGCCAGGCTCTTCGCCGACCGCTATCAGAACTCACCGACCGATCACCTCGTAACTGAAACGACCTACCTATCGGACCCGGATGGCAACGGCATAGAAGTGACATTTGAGACTCCGCATCGGGGTAGGTTTGACATCGTGAACGGTCAGCCTGCAGCCATTGACACAGAAGGTAACATCCTCTCCGGCCGTGAACCTGTCGATCTAGAGTCGCTCTTTGGCGAGCTGGGAGATCTTCGCCGGCCCGATGCCATGGAGTCGTTAGCCAGACCCTTGCCGGTGGGAACTCGTGTGGGACATGTCCATCTGCACGTCGCGGACTTGCAGGCCGCAATGCACTTCTACAGTGATGTGCTCGGCTTCCAGAAGCAATTTCTCGAGCCAAGATTTCAGATGGGCGATGTAACGCTACCCAACTATGTCCCGCACATTATTGCCTTCAATACGTGGGCGGGGCGTGGTGCGCCTCCAGCCCCGGCTGGTGCGAGCGGGTTAAGGCACTTCACGATCACGCTACCCGATCATGAGACATTAGCGGGGATTGTGGAACGGTTAGAGGCAGCAGGGGTAGCGATACAAAAAACTGAGGCCGGGTTAACGGTGCACGATCCGGCGCATAACGCTGTTTTGCTGACGGTGGTTTAGAAGCGAGGCAATAACACGCCAAGAGAGCAGGTAGGGGCCCCAGCGCAACTCCTGCTCTCTTTGCGTACGTCAGTCCGCGTAGCTCACCCAGTCGTGACCATCACTTACGCTCAAGTGCCTTGGGCTCTTCGTTATTTGTGACAAGCTGACGGCTCGCTGACATAGAGGCTTTTGCCGCACCCTGGCCGACACCTTCTGGCACGAAGAGCGATAGGCGAGGGGCGAGAGGTGAATATGAACATGATAGTTGCCTTCGGAGTGCCAAAAAGGAACGTTTAAGGCACTCTGTTTTTCGTTGCTTCCTTGCTATGTGACTCGCTTGTACCGGCTGTACCCTCCAAGGGAACGCTCGCGTGGTACCAACACAAAGGCCGTTACGGGAGGAACCTCCACCGTCATGAAGGCCGCGTTGACCGTGCTTACGGGAGGCGCGTCTGCCGGGCCAAGCAGATTAAACATAGGCGTGTCGTCCATAAGGTCAGCATTCGCAAGCATTATCCGTTCTGTAATAGCCTCATCAGAGGGATTCAGTAGGACGACCGCAGTCTCCAGGGCTCGGTCCGTGTAACGCTCAAATGCGAACAAGCGATCCGCATCCACGAGCCTGAAGTTTCCGATACGCAATGCCCTGTTCTGCTTACGCAACTCGATGAGACTTTTGATCCAAACCAATTCGGCGTTGTCGGCGTTCACCATATCCCAGCGCATCGGTCCGCGGTTCTCAGGATCTGCACCTCCAATCATGCCAATCTCGCTGCCGTAATAGATGTTCGGAGCACCAGGCAGTGTGAACTGAAGCACCTGTGCCAGACGGCGTTGTGCAACTCTGGGAAGCTGAGTCGCGATGCGCGGTAGGTCGTGGTTATCGATCAGCACCCACGACTTAAGTATCGGTTCGATTCCGGCGTCGTTGACGAGCCGTTCTATTCTGCGGCCAGCCACTGTGGGTGCTAGGGCTCCTGAGGCCAGGTCGAGCACGATATGGCGCAGGCTGAAGTTCATAACCGCGTCGATAGCCTGCAGCCATTTGGCGGGGTAGTTGACGATCTCACCAACAATCAGGGACCCGGCCTTTTCTTCATGAGCCGCTCGTGTAAGGTCGCGCAGGTATCCATATCCAAGCTCGAAAGCTGTGTCCAGGCGCCAACCATCCGCACCATCGCGCAAGTAAGTGCGCACGACTGAGTCCGGGTCCTCATAGAGATAGCCACGTACCGCAGGGTTCTCGAGATTAAGCTCAGGGAGGTTCTGGTAGCCAGTCCAGACCCTTGCTCCTCCATCGTACTGAGGCCCGAGGGCAAACCAGTCTCGCCATACACTGGTAGGGTTGCTGATTGCATCCTGGAAGATCGGAGCGTTACGGCCCATGTGATTGAATACTCCATCGAGCACCAGCTTCATGCCACGAGCATGCACGTTGGCAGCCAGACGTAGGAAGTCCTCGCGGTTTCCGAACTCTGGAGAGATTTCTAGGAAGTCCAGCGCATCGTACTTATGGTTTGTGTAAGCGAGGTGAATAGGGTTCAAGTAGAGCACATCAGCGCCGAGCTCTTGTACGTAATCTAACCTGCTGCTGAGACTTTGCAGATCACCGCCCCAAAAGTCAAGCTCGTGACTACTGAGCTTCGCGTCCGGCAGGTAGGCTCCGGATTGCGGCACCTCTGACCAGTTGCGAAGCACCTTGGGTGCAGGATAGAGACCGCGTTTCGCATCAAGCTGACTAGACGGCGAGAATCTATCTACCAGCACCTGATAGATGATCGCACCGTTGCGCCAATCTCGCTCGCGTTCTGAGAAGGTTTCGGCGCTGGGGTTCTGAGTGCACACCTTATTACCTTTTTCAACAACTGTGCCTAAGGCTGCTTCAGTGCCGCCTCCGTGTAAACGTTGCGCAGGTTCCACAACATCCACCCGACCGCGCCGTTCTGCTCAGCGCCGTCAATTTGGGAGCGCACCTTGGGCGGGTCATACACTACCGTGCCGCTGAAGTCCTGCAGCCAGGGGCGGACGCGGGCGATGGTCTTCGGGGTGAAGCGGGAGATTGCCTGCCTCACCGTCTCTCCGACGACGTCGCCTGGCACCTCGGCGGGCTTTTCGTAGCCGTTGAAGCCGTCGGGGAACTGCGAGGGGTAGATAGTAGGGCAGATGAAGTCTACCCTCTGCGCAATCGCCTCGAAGCTCTGGCCGACGCCCATGTCATCGCCCACATAGGGCGTAAAGGCGAATACGTTCACGCCTATGTAGGCACCGAGCGGCGACAGCGCGGTGTAGGCGTGGTCGAGAAAGCTGCTGATCGCGTCTACACGCTTTTTGCCTTCGGCAGCCGGTCCAAAGTCGATGTCCCCCAGGTCGCCGTCGGAGGGGAATTGCAGGTTGTCGAACTGCACCTCGTCAAAGCCCATGGCGGCTACTTCCTGCGCTATGCCGATGTTGTAGTCCCACACTTCGGGCAGGTAAGGATTGGCCCATAGCTTCTGGTTGCTATCGGTCCAGGGCTGCCCCAGGGCTTTCTTGCTTTTCAACGCCCACTCGGGTCTTGAGCTGGTCACGGCCTGGTCCCAGAAGACGGATAGCCGGGCAATTGTGTAGACCTTCTTCTCCTTCAGCGTCTTCAGCAGGCCGGGTAGGTCGGGGATAATGGCCCGCGCGGTGTCGAGTTCCTGCACGAGTGGGAGCTTGCTGCTGTAGAGTACAATCCCGGAGGTGTCGGCCTTCACGTCAATAACGACCGCGTTCAACTCGGTGCGGTCTAGCATGCCGATAAGCTGCTGCAAGGTGCCGGGCGTGGCGGCCGAGTCGGCATTGATGTAGATCGACCTGGCGGTGAAAGGTTCAAGCGTCACATCGAGCGTGTTGACCTTGTCGAACGACACGGTGTTAGCTAAATAACCCGCCGATTTGACGACCAGGCGGCGGTCGGCCGGCAAGTCCTTGATGAGGTAACTACCGTCGTCGCCCGTGACCGTCGTGGCGCTACCGGAAAAGATGCGTGCACCTGGAATGCCCTGGCCGTCCGGGCCAATTACCCTACCCGACAGCGTGTTGGGCACCAGGGCGATCTCCACGTTGGTCTTGCCCGTGGCCGTGATAGTTTGCGCCGCGAAGCCGTCCGCACCTACCGAAAGTACAGGTTCATCAGGCACCCTGGGGAAGTGGAACGTGCCGTCAGGAGTGGTAGTCGTGGTCACGGTCACCGCTGCTGCCCCCAAAGCCGGTGCCACGCCACCCGCGCGGACAAGCACCTCAAGACCGGGCATAGCCGCTCCGGTGTAGGCGTTCGTGACCTTGCCGCCCAGGCTCTTGAATGCAAAGTAATGGAAGTACGCGAGACCAGCCCCCGCCAACAGCACCAGCACCAGGTAGGGCAGGGGATTGGGTAGCTTTCTCCCGGCGTCCTTCTTGCCGTAGGACGAGTAGTAGCTGGAGTAGTTGGAGCCTGAACGGCGTGACATAGCAGGCCCTCTGTGGGTAGGCACTCGATTGGTGGCGAGAGCCTGGGTCCGTCGGGTTCACCCAGGCTCTGCATTAAGGCGTCTTACTTCTCAAACGCTTCGCGGGGTTCGTAAACGTTGAATGGGTCCCACATCTGCCAACCCCAGCAGCCGGTTTCTTCACAGGCCTGCATCTGCTCGGCGACCTTTGTAGTACCGGGGCTTGTGTAGTCCACTCTACCCCAGTCGAAGTCCTGCAACCAGGGGCGGTACTTGGCTTTCTTGCCTTCGTGCCTCTTTTGAGCGAACACACCCGACTGCTTGATAAGTTCGTAGGCACACGCTTCGGGCCTGGGGCAATCCAGCTCACCCGGCGAGAAGTGCGAGGGGTAGATCATTGGCGACACGTAGTCGGTGTGGTCTATCATATACTCGTAGACCTGACCGATGATCCCGTTCAATGGCCTGCCGTTCTGGTCGGGCCACAGACTGTAGCCGAATATGTCTATAGACATGAACGAATCGGTCGGCTCCACGACGGCGTGAGCCCGCTTCAAGAACTGCTGTATCGCCAGGGTCTTCCCCGTGTCGGTCATCGGCATGGTCGAGTAGACCGGGTCACCGTCCTCAATGGGCGCGGGGTCGGAGGGGAAACGCACGTAGTCGAATTGTATCTCATCGAAGCCAAGCGTCAGCACTTCCTGGACCATGTCGATAACGTGGTCCACCGCCGCGGGGTTGGTGGGATCGAGCCAGCGCTGCTGGTTGAGTTCGCCACCCACCCAGGGCTTACCTGAGACGGAGCTAAGGACCGCCCACTCCGGCCTGGCATCGGCCATCGCGGCTTGCTGGAACGTGACGAAGCGAGCTATGGTATAGATGCCCTTGTCCTCAAGCATCTGTACCAGTTCCCGCATGTTGGGGAGGATAATGTCAGTGTTGCCCGCCGCCTGTACGTCAGGGTTCTGGACATCAAATACCCAGTCCGAGTTGTCGTTCTGCACGTTGAGCACAACCGCGTTGATCATGCTTTCGTCCATGAACGTCACCAACTCGTCGAACATCTCAGGATACGCAGCGACATTTGCGGTGATGTAGATAGCGTACACCTTGAACTGCTCCAGCGCGACGTCCTTTTGGGCGGTCTCGCCCACCGGCATCTTCGTGAGCGTGTAGCCGGGCATCTTGAAGGTCATGCTGGCGTTCTCGGGTACATCGTTGAAGGTGTAGTGGCCGTTCTCGTCGGTGTAGACGGCTACAAAGCCCTCCCCTTTGGGCGGGATGGGCTTCGGTGTCGGGGTCGGCGTGGGTGGCAGGGGCGTAGTTGTAGCGGCGCGCGTCCTCGTAGGGGTGGCCGCGGCCTCTTCCTCAGCCTCCTCGTCCTCTTCCTCGGTGGTGGCAGTAGCCGCAGCCTGAGCCGCGAGTGGTGCGGCCAGTCCGGGCAGGTTGTAGGACGAGCTTGTGGTAGGTGTTGCTTCCGCGGTCACGTCCGCGCCGGGTGTCGCCTCAAGTGTAGAAGTGGTCGTGCCGGTGGCCGTGAGCGTATCGGTCGCCGCCTGAGTGGGCAGTATGAGCTTGACCAGCACTCCCGCCAGCGCCTGCCCTGTTGTGGCGTCGGTGACACGCCCGTTTAGCACGGTAGGGCGCAGCTTGACGGCCAGTTGGTTGGACTTGCCGGTAGGTAGCTCGGTGGCCGCGTAGCCGGGGGCGCTGACTTTCATGGTCACGCCTTCGGGCACGTGATCGAAGCCATATTCCCCGGTAGCCGTGGTTTGGGTTAGCACGCCGCCCGCCTCGATCTCAGCGCCTGCTATTGGCTTTCCGGTATAGGCGTCCTCGACCGTGCCGCCGAGGGGGCGTGGTAGAGGCGTGGGTGAGGGCGGGATGGGGGTGTTGGTGGGCGGAGTGGTCGGTACGGGTGTCCCGGATGGCCCAAGCTCGATGGGGCCTACGGAGCACCCGGCCAGGACTGCTACAATCAGCGAGGCGAGTAAGAGTGCCACTGCGCGGACGGCACGAGTGGGAGCGAGCCTCGACAACTTTCCAGCTTTGCGAACCAAAACTACCTCCTGCCACAGAAACGAGAATGAATGGCCCTGACACAGGTCTGAGCGCGGAACGTACTCCGTGCGTAACTGCGCCATGTTCTCTCACCTGGGCTTAGGGCATAGCGCAGGAGGGATACTTCGACAGACAATTGTAACACAAGCACTCTCCATTGCAAAGCAAATAGGTCACTATTCGTCGCTATGGCCCGGCGGTGCAGGAGTGCGTAAAGGGTGTCGAGAGTACCCTCCAGAGGGTATAATAAACGGTGCATCAATAGAAGGAGTGTAGCCGAATCTTGGATACGCCAGACTTGACGAACAGCGGCGACGAGGGCCGTGCAGCGGACGGCGCAGGAGCTACAAGCGAAGGGAGCGGGCGAAAGTTGGTGCTGGTGGACGGGCACGCGCTCGTGTACCGTGCTTACCACGCCCTGCCGCCCGACCTGCGCACCTCCACAGGGGAGCCTACGAACGCGGTGCTGGGCTTTACCCAGATGCTGCTCGACACACTTCGCATCCAGGCTCCCGATTACATCGTGGTGACCTTCGACAAGGGTCGCACCTTCCGGCACGAAGCCTCCTCAGAGTACAAGGCGCAGCGCGGACCTATGCCCGACGACCTGCGGGACCAGATGGGACGCGTTCGCCAGATAGTCGAGGCCCTGGGCATCCCTATTATGGAACTCGCGGGCTTCGAGGCCGACGATTTAATTGGCACGCTGTCGAAGCAGGCCGAGGAGCAAGGTATCGACACCTACATCCTCACCGCCGATACGGACCAGCACCAGCTTGTGTCCGACAGGGTGAAGATGATAGCGCCAGGCGGCTACAAGCAGCGCTTCTCGGACGCCCGCATTTACGACAAGCCTGCTGTGATCGAACGGTACGGTTTTGAGCCGACCCTGGTGCCCGATTACAAAGCCCTTGTGGGTGACAAGACCGACAATATACCTAACGTACCGGGCATTGGTGAGAAGACGGCGTCTGCCTTGTTGGCCCAGTATGGCAGCCTGGAAGAGGTGCTCGCGCATCTTAACGCGCTGAAGCCCAAGCAGCAGGAGGCCCTGAGGGAGCATGCGGAGCAGGCCAGGCAAAGCAAGGTGCTGGCGACCATCGTGCGCGATGCCCCGGTCACCCTGGACCTCGAACAGAGTCGCAGCCACGGCTTCGACAAGGACCGAGTGTTGAAGCTGCTCCAGGAGTTGGAGTTCCGCAGCCTCGTCGGCAAGGTGAACCAGGTAGAGGCAGTGCTGGAAGGCCGGGCAGCTTCGCACGGCCCTACGGCCACCGACGCAGGCAGTGCTCCGCCGGAGGTGCAGGACGGCACCGTTGATCAGGAGGCGGCCGTCCCCGCCCTAGTTCGCACCGGCGTCCATCAGATGAACATGTTCGATGAGCCTGATACCACTGCCTCCGCCTCAAGTGCCACGCCTCCTGAGTCCAGCCCGGAAGTCGCCAAACGTTCAACTGTATCTGCCTTTACGGGCGCTATCGAGAGTGAGATCGCGGGCGTGCCTCCCAGCGTCACGGTAGTCGCAGACGTGGCGGCGCTGAGGGCGATGGTAGAGCGCCTTCGGCAGGCGGGGCGGTTCACGTTTGATGTGGAGGCCACATCGCCTGACGACAATGTAGCTGAGTTAGTGGGGATCGCCCTCACGCCGGGCACATCGGATGCAGTGGTGCAAGAAGCGTACTATGTGCCCACGGGCCATATTTCTGCGCCAGATGAAGCAGGCTCCACCCAAGCGGCACAGGGCCAATTCAGCATCGAGCAGGTGCGTGAGGTGCTGGGGCCGTTGCTGCTCGACACGTCGGTGCCGAAGGACGGGCACAATCTCAAATACGACATCAAGGTGCTGAAGCGGGCGGGGCTGCCTGTGGAGGGGCTGGGGCACGACACCATGATCTCGGCCTACCTCGTGGGAGAGACCTCAATCGGCCTCAAGGACCTGGCTTTTACCAAGCTGTTCGTGCAGATGGTGCCCATAACCGAGTTGATCGGCAAGGGCAAGACGCAGACCACGATGGACACGGTGGCCACGGAAGTAGCAGCCAAGTACGCAGCCGCCGATGTGGCGGTGACCGAGCGGCTGCGCCACGAGTTCGCCCCGCGCCTGGAAGCCGACGGCCTGTTGCAACTGTTCGAGGAAGTCGAGATGCCTCTGGTCCCTGTACTCGCGGACATGGAGCTTACCGGGATCGCAATTGACATAACATGGCTGCAATCGCTTTCGACCAGCATGCACTCCAAGCTGGGGGAGTTGCAGGAGCAGATTTACGCCGAGGCCAAGCACCCGTTCAACATCAACTCCACGCAGCAACTGGGGCAGGTGCTCTTTGAGGAGCTACAGCTTCCTGGTCGCAGACGCACGCAGAAGGGCTACTCCACCGACCGGGAGGTGCTGGACACGCTAAGAGGTCTGCATCCTATCGTGGACAGCATCATCGAGTACCGGCAGCTAATCAAGCTGAAGAGCACCTATATAGACGCCTTGCCGCTGCTCGTGCGGCGCGACACGGGGCGGGTGCACACCTCCTTCAACCAGACGGTGGCGGCAACCGGCAGGCTGTCGTCGAGCAACCCCAACCTGCAAAACATTCCTATACGGACGGAGATTGGTCGCGACGTGCGCAAGGCGTTCGTGGCCGACAACAGCAGCCCGCACCGCCTCTTTCCTGACGAGGAAAGCCTGCTGCTCGCCGCTGACTACTCGCAAATAGAACTGCGCCTCCTTGCGGACATGGCAGGGGAGGAGCGCCTGATAAATGCCTTCGAGGCCGGGCAGGACATCCATGCTGCCACCGCCGCCGAGATTATGGGCATTCCCATAGACCAGGTCGATCCCGACTCGCGCCGACTGGCAAAGACGGTGAACTTCGGTGTGCTGTACGGCATGGGCAGCTACGGCCTCGCCAGGGACACGGGGCTGTCTACCAAGGAAGCCTCGGAGTTTATCGAGTTGTACTGGTCGAGGTACCCTGGCGTGCGCAGCTTCATGAATCGCACCTTGCAGGAGGGCCGTGAGAAGCGGTATGTTACCACTCTGCTCGGCCGTCGCCGCTATATGCCGGAGCTTCGTTCGACCAACGCGGGCGTGAGGCAAGCGGGCGAACGCATGGCAATCAACGCCCCTGTCCAGGGAACGGCCGCCGACATCATCAAGATCGCTATGAACCGACTCCATGCCGAGATGAAGCAGCGCAACATGCGAAGCAAGATGCTCCTGCAAGTGCACGACGAACTGCTCTTTGAGGCTCCCGCGTCCGAACTGGACGAACTCAGCAATCTGGTGTGCTCGACTATGGAAGGGGCCTGGCAGTTGCGTGTGCCGCTCGTTGCTGATGTAAAAGCGGGTAAGAACTGGGGCGAAATGCACCCCGTCCCGATTGCCAGGGCAGGCAAGTAGTGCGGGCCGGTCCTCGGTCAGGGGGACGACTGCGCCGGGCAGGCTCTACGCGGATAAAGGGCATCGCGAACAGACCGGCGAAGTCTCAGGTCGCGGCTCCGCTGACGCGAGGGCTGGTAAGGCTCCGACGCGTGCGGCGGGAGGTGCAATCCCACCTGCCGAACGTGCCCCTTCTCAGAAGAATTGGCAGCCGTTCCACCCTGGAGCGCGTGGAGGGGCTATCACCTGAGGGGGCGCTGCACGCGAGCCGCAACTTCCGGTACGGCGTCTGGAACGGCATTTCGGTCACGCTGCTCGACTCGTTGATCGCGCCTTCCCTTGTGCTGGCCTGGTTCATCAATCGCCTGGGCGCGCCCAATGTCCTGGTGGGGCTGTTACCTGCCATATTGAGCGGGGGCTGGTTCTTGCCGCAGATGCTTGTCGCCAGCCGGGTACAGGGCCTCAAGTACATGATGCCCCAGTACAAGCGCGTGGGCCTTATGCGCACTGTGACGATGGGGTTGATTGCCCTCTCCACGTTGCTGCTGGCACCCTGGCCGGAAGTGCTGCTGGCGGTCTTTTTCGCGCTATACACTTTCTACGCCTTCGCGGCGGGCTTTTCGGGGCTGCCCTGGCTGGAGGTGGTGGGCAAGGTGATACCTCCCCGGCGGCGTGGCACATTCTTTGGCCTGCGCAACTTCTGGGGTGGGTTGCTGGCGCTGCTGGCGGCCGCACCGATTGGGGCGGTGTTGTCAGAGCAGTTCCTCGGGCTGACCTTCCCCTACAACTTTGCGCTGTTGTTCGCCGTCGCCACGCTGTGCGTCGGCTTCGCTATCTGGGCGTGGTCCTCCATTCACGAACCGCCCGCCACCGTTACGTCCCCGCCGGTCAGCGTCCGCAACCTTGTACGGCGAGGAGTAAGCGCGTTCAAGGAAGACGGCGATTACCGGGCGTTCATGGTCTCCCGTATTCTGATCTCGCTCGCCACCGTGGCCGATCCGTTCTACGTCGTGTACGCCAAGACTCACTTGGGAGCGCCTCCGGCCACGGTGGGCTTGTACCTGGGTGCTATTGCCGTTTCCTCGCTGCTTTCCAACTTCCTGTGGAGTCCGCTGGCGGACCGTGCGGGGAACCGGACGTTGATGGTACTCACGGTCGCTTCTGTGGCGATGGTTCCGGCTACGGCGCTCTTGGTATCGCTGTTTGCCGGCGTGATCGCTTCGGAATTGCTGTTCACTATTTTCGCGCTGGTGTTCGTGCTGTCGGGGTTGGCCCTGGGCGCGGCCCGCATCATCAACAACAACATGCTGCTCACCATAGCCCCGAGGGCCGAGCTACCCACCTACGTCGGGTTCCTCAACACGGTACTGGGTGTGGTGATTTTCGTGCCCGTGCTTGGGGGCTTGCTGGCCGACCTGGTGGGATACCAGGCGCTGTTCGCCCTCTCAATGTTGCTCGCCCTGAGCGCGTTCTTCTCGGTGCGCAATATGAGCTCCAGGTCGGCCAGTTCTTACAGGTAACACATACGGCGAAGGAGACTTTTCATGGCATTTACCAAGCGGCACGACGGGAGAGCGCCCGACCAGCTACGTCCCGTGCAGATTACCCCCAACTTCCAGCTTTTCCCGGCAGGCTCGGTGCTCATCGAGTGCGGGCGCACGCGGGTAATTTGCGCCGCGAGCGTGGAGGAGAGGGTGCCGCCATTCATGGCGGGCAGCGGCAAGGGCTGGGTCACGGCGGAGTACTCCATGTTGCCATCGGCCACGCCCACCCGCAACACGCGCGAGACCTCGGGCAGCAAGCCTCAGGGCCGCACTATGGAGATACAGCGGTTGATCGGGCGTTCGTTGCGAGCCATCGTCAACCTGAACGCGTTGGGGGAGCGCACCATCGCGATAGACTGCGACGTAATAGAAGCTGACGGCGGCACGCGCACGGCGTCTATCACGGGCGCGGTGGTTGCCCTGGCGCTGGCCGTGAAGAAGCTACAGTCGCAGGGTGCCATACCCTCCGGCTCGGCCCCGGTCCTCAAGCAGTTGCTGGCGGCGGCGAGCGTGGGCATTGTGAACGGCGTGCCGCTGCTCGACCTGAACTACCAAGAAGACAGCCAGGCCGACGCCGACTGCAACGTGGTGATGACCGACGCCGGGTGGCTGGTGGAGATACAGGCCACCGCCGAGCGCAAGGCGTTCAGCCGCGACGAACTGGACAAGCTGATTGGTCTCGCCACCAGCGGCTGCAACCAGCTCATAAGACTGCAACGGGAAGTGCTCGGCATGTGACTCTGACTATAACTTGGCAAGCAAACTTGACAATATAACACTCAACCTTCTATAATTTACTGGTGATAATAGATACAGGCATATAGAGGGGGTGGTCATATGAACCTTCAGAAATTCACAGAAAAAGCACAGGAGGCCGTGCTAACGGCCCGCCAGATTGCCGAGGACAACAGCCACAGCCAGATAGAGCCGCTGCACCTCTTGCTCGCGCTGGTACAGCAGAGGGAAGGCGTGGTACCTGGGGTGCTCACCAAGCTGGGTGTGCAGCCACAGGCACTCGCAGGCAGGGTAGAGGAGGAACTGGCGCGCCTGCTGAAGGTACAAGGACAGGGCGTGCAGGTGTTCGTTTCCAGCGCGCTGAGTGACGTGGCGCGGCGGGCCGAGAAAGCCGCCGAGGGCATGCGCGACGAATATGTGAGCGCCGAGCACCTGTTGCTCGCCATGTCCGACGAAGCCGATAAGAGCGCCGCCGGCAAGCTGTTGCGCGAGGTGGGCGTAACCCGGGACAAGATCCTCGCCGTGCTGGCGCAGATTCGTGGGAACCAGCGCGTGACGGACCAGAACCCGGAGGCCAAGTACGCGGCGCTGGAAAAGTACAGCCGCGACCTGACGGAGCTTGCCCGCCAGAACAAGCTCGACCCCGTAATCGGGCGCGACGAAGAGATCCGGCGCGTCATCCAGGTGCTTCTGCGCCGCACCAAGAATAACCCCGTGCTGATTGGCGAGCCGGGAGTTGGTAAAACGGCAATTGCCGAAGGGCTGGCGGTGCGCATAGTGCGTGGCGACGTGCCTGAGGGCCTGAAGAACCGCAAGCTCGTGTCGTTGGACCTGGGTGCCATGGTAGCGGGTGCCAAGTACCGCGGCGAGTTCGAGGAACGTCTCAAGGCCGTCTTGAAGGAAGTCGTAGAGGCACGTGGCGAGATTATCGTCTTTATAGACGAGTTGCACACGGTGGTGG
>JALZHG010000335.1 GCA_030914045.1 Chloroflexota bacterium
GAGGTCCGTCGTGTAGACGTTGAAGGTCTCGGACTTCAGCATCAGCTCGATGCTTTGCGCGATGCTGACATCATCCTCGATCAGTAGAACACGCACCGGCTGGCCCTCCTTGCCTCGCTTAACCCGCAGGAAAGAAGTGTTGACGAATGCAGTGAACAAACTGTGAAGCTTCCTCCTCCCGGCCGTGAACGCGGATAGCCTGCGTTCGTCCGGCGCGGTTGTGATTTTGGTGGTCCAGGGCGGAGAGCGACTCTGGCACGCCAGCCATCCTGGACGCCAGCAGCCAAGATCCGCGAGATGCTCGGCGGGTATAGCGGCACTCGGTGAGCTGGGATACCCCTGGAGGCTGTCAGATCAGGTCTGATTGTGAACCTGCCGATCACGGATGACGCAGGCGTCAATGCAAGTCGAGGAGAGCGCGCATGAGAGTTTTGACCCCCGCGGCCCTGTTGCTGGCTGCTGTCATGTGTTCAGGGACGGCTCAGGCTCAAACGCCGAACGATCCGGAGATCGTGGCTTGCAAAGCGACAGGGCTCGTTGCCCTGAAAGAGCGCTCGCCCTCGGTCAAGGACATCATCCTCGACATGGACACGTTCACCGTGTCCAAGGCGAACACCAAGATCGAGGACACCCCGGTCCGGACGATCATCATGGGTGAGGTCTACCTGGAGCGAAAGGAGACCGGGAAGTCGCAGCAGTTTCTCTGCCTCATCGGCGAGAAAGGCAAAGTGCTGCTGACCTTCTTCACCGCGCGGTGACGCAGTCCGCCACTCATGGTCAACGAAGGCGTGACAGCGCACATGCCTGCGATCCGCAGGCATTCCCCCCTTTCAGGACGCTGCACGGCAAGCTCGGCGCGGGTCATCGGTGGACTGCCGACGAGGCAATCAGATTACCGGCTGCCTTGGCGTTCCTCGATCAACGCCAGAACGGCGGCAATCGTGTTCTCGAGTTCCGCGATCCTGCGAATGATGGCCGTTGAGGGCAGCCCAGGCTGCCGGGCCGCATCCTCGATCACGGCGTGCTGCGCCCCTTTGAGACGGTCAAGTAAGGATCTGAAGTTTACAGGGAGGCGATCGGGACTGTGGGCATGGCGGGGCTTGTCGGACGGGGTCGGACAGGCATCAACCGTGGCGCGGGATCGCACGGCGGCAGCTGCGGGCAAAAGGGCAGCGGCGGACAGACTTTGAGGATGACAGGACCGGTGGGCATCGCGGGGTCCCCCGGGTAGGCGAGAGTGTCGGAGGTTTTGAGCGGTTGAACCGACATCTGGGGGCGATGCAGCGCGTCCTCCACGGCTGGTTCAACCGATGTCCACCGTCTCCATCCCGCCGATCCTGAGCTTGCTCATCGGCCACATCGCCGCCGCTGTGCCGCGGCGCGCCCGCATCACCTTCACGGAACTGCTCATTGGAGCGGCGGCGACCCGAGGCGGCCACGTCACGGACGCGATCCTGGCGGCCGGGCTGTCGCGCAGTTGGACCACGTACGACTGGCTGCTTCAGCGCGGCCGCTGGACATGGCTCGCCGTCTGGCAGGCCCTGTTGAGGGTGCTCAAGATGCTGTTCGACCCGCCAGTCTGGCACGTGGTCCTCGATGACACGCTGGTCGAGCGGATTTCCGCCCGGGCGCCGGGGTCGCTGATCCATTACAATCATACGGCCAAGCCGAACCGGCCGCGGTTCCTGCGTGGCCAAGGCTGGCTGTGCCTGGCCGCGGTCGTCGAACATGAGGGGAAGGTCGGAGCGGTGCCGCTGATGCTGCGCTTGGTCCGCCGTGGCACCAATCGCGGCAAGCTCAAGAGCGCCGGCTTCCTGCTGCGCCTGCTTGGCAACCGGCTCGGCCGGGTGCGCGTCCTGCTCGATGCCTGGTTCATGCGCGCTTGGCTGATCGAATGCACCCTCGCGGCCAGCCACACCGTGATCGGCCGGGTCCGCCGGGACCTCGCGCTCGATGAGGTTCCAAAGCCGCCTGGGCCGCGGGGTCGCGGACGGCCACGCAAATACGGCGAGCGGATGACGCGTCAAAAGATCGAGGCGCTGCCGGTCCACCGCACCGCCCAGATCCTGTACGGCAATCTGGAAGTCGTGCGCGACCGAACCTGTCGCGTCGCTGCGCGCTTCCTGAAAGGGCGGGTGGTCCGCGCCGTGTGGGTGCCGTGGGAGCAGCCCGACCGCGGCGATAAGCCGACCCAGGAGCGCCTGCTGATCTGCACCGACCCCGACCTGTCTGCGATCACGGTCATCACCAGCTACGCCAAGAGGTGGAGCATCGAACCGCTGTTCGCAGCCATCAAGCACGGCTGGGGGCTCAAGGATGCCTGGCAGCAGTCGCGCCAGGTGCTGATGCGCTGGGTGACCATTCTGGCCGTGAGCTACGCGCTCAATCAGATGCTGGCCCACACCGACCCGGCCCGCATCCCGGGTCTCGCCGACCCGGCACCCTGGCGGCCAGCCGGGGCGCGAACGGCCGGGCTGATCCAGGCAGGCATCACGCGGATTTTACGCGTGGTCGGCTTGCCGGCCCTCATGGCCCTGACCTCGCCAAAATCAGACCTCCAGGACGTTCACGCCGCCCCCGTGCTGTCGTCCGCCGCCTCCAAAGCCACCTGAGCCAACACCCCAGACGTCCTCACGCCGACCACGCGGCCGTAGTTCGCCGCAGAGGCAAATCCCTCTGCCTGTAAACTTCAGACTAAGAGATGAAGCTTTCATGTGAGGTCCCCCTTGTTGTGCGGGGACGCTCTTAGGTCCGGCTGCGACCCCCGTCTAACGAGCGTCGGGATGCAGCGGGGGATTTCAGCGCGCCTCACTCCGTGCTGGGATCATTCAAATTGCAGCGATTGTTTCTACCGGCCCTTACCGGCTTGCCCGGCATGGTGGCCAGCACTGAAGCCATCCAGGACAGAACTGATGCCGCGCTACGTCTTCAACCTTATCGTGGGTGACCAGAAGTATGTCATCGATGACCATGGCATGGAGATCGACACCCTGCACGAGGTGCATACGAACGCTCTGCGCGTCTTGGAGCACACCTTTCCCTTTGTCCCGGACCACCTCCGGTCAAGCTGCCGGATCAGCATCATGCTGCCCAGTGGGCAGACCGTGCTGACCGTCATTCCCCCTGAGCTTGCTGCGAATGAAGTCATCCGCAAAAAGGCTGGATGACAGCTATCTGACGCGCAATGACGAGGAGGACGGCAAGCTGTTCCGCTTCCCCATTCTGCCGAGAGCCAGAGACCATTGCACTTCTGCCCGTTTAGGCGCGCAAACGCTTGCGTTCAGTAGCAGGCTGGTAGGCCATCTGGGCGTGATGAGCACAGTAGGGCAGCCCCTCGACCGCATGTGCACCACAATAACGGAACTCGGGGGTGGTTGGATCACCGAG
>JALZHG010000137.1 GCA_030914045.1 Chloroflexota bacterium
ATGGATGATAGGATACGAAACCGCCATGACGCCAAGAACCCGCTAAGATTTAGGATAATGGTTGGCTACGATCCGCCAACTCAAAACTCAAAATTCAAAACTCACAACTTCTGCATCGTCCATCGTCCATCGTCTATCGTCCATCGTCCTCACTCATCTTGCTCCACCTCGGGCGTCGGTGTCGCGTTGGGGTCTATTACTTCCAGGCTGGCGTCTACCTTGATGGGGTCGCGGCCTGGGCGTTCCACATTGAATATGATAAGCCATGCGCCGCCCATCTGGAAGTTGATGGGCATCGTGTAAGCGCCTGGCTCGCCGGGTACGGCTTCCGCTACGTCAGTAGGCTCGATGTGGCCGTGGGCCGGCATCAGGGGGCTTACCGTGATAGTGGCGTTGTCTACGGGAGCGCCCGTACCGTCGAGCAGCATCAACTTGAGCGTGCCCGTGCCGCTGATGGGCGGGCTTGGGATGGTGTCGAGACGTATCTCCAGCACCTCGGAGGACCTCGCCGCAAGCCCGGTATCCAGCGACAGGTCGAGGCGGAAGGCGGCCTTCAGGTCGGGGGCCTCGGTGCGTTGGCCGATCACCGTCACCATGTAAGCGCCGTCCAGGGTCAGTATCGTCTCGGTGGCGGTCCACACCTGGCTTTCGGCACTGCCGCCCGGCTCGGCTGTGGCTTCGAGGGACGTGCTGCCACCGTCCACGTCCTGCGGGGTCACTTTGATGAGCACTTTGCGCAGATCGGTGAGCGGTGCGGCAGCCGTGTCTACCCTCTGCAAGGTGGCCGTGACCACATCCCCCTCGAAGGAAGATGTGACATCCAGGTCCACGCGATAGCCCGCCACATCGACCTGTGCTGACGCCGCGAGTGGCACAATTTCGGTAGGTGTGGGTTCCATCACCGAGGTACCTGAAGCCACGACCGTGACCGTCGCGGTGGGACGATTGTCTGTTGCGGCGTAGGCTCCACCACTGTCGCTGGGCGGCGGTAGCAGGCTGAGTCCGGCAGCGCATACGAGCGCCCCCACCGCAAGCACTACCTCACCGCGCACGGTGCCTCTTAGCCTCCGTGCGGGGTCCCCCGTGGTCACCTTGATTGGTGCGCTCTCTGCCGTTACTGCTTGCTCCCGCCTTAGCAGTGGTGTTAGCTTGAGCAGGTTGACGGCTCCCAGCGCCACCAGGAACACGAACAGGACTATCTTGGCGATAAGCACCTGCCCGTACGTAGTGGCGGCGAACGCCCCGAGGTCGGTGGTGTGTACCAGGGCGTTGTAGGTGCCGGTCACCGCCAGGACTGCCACACTTATTATAGCTAGCCTGGAGAAACGGGGGATGGCACGTCTCAGTAGCGCCCGTTGCTCTTCACGCGACATGCCGAGGCTGCGGAAGCTCGGATAGAGCACCAGCGCCAGGTAGCCCAGGCCGCCCACCCAGGTGAAAGCCGCCGCTAGGTGTACCCAATCGCTCAACAAGGGCAGGGGCAGGACCCCTCCGTACAGGAGACTGTTACCCGCGCCTGCATCGGCGCTGCCCGACGCGGCGGCGTGACTGCTCAATGCCTCACCCAAGGCAAGCCCTACGCCCGCGAGCGCCGACATGGACCACACCGGGAGTGCTGCTCTGCCTTCCTGCGCTTCCTCCCTACGCCAGGCCACCAGCATAATACCTAGCAGCACCACGCCCGCCACAACTTTGACGATCCATGCGTAACCATAACCGGTCGTAGTGATGAGGGTGCCCGCCAACCCCAGGTTTTGCACGCCCACAGCTAGGCCGCCGCCCACGATAGTGCCTATCTGCAATACCAAATCGAGCGCCAGGGCAAGGAGCAGGACCGCCGCCGCGATTGTGCCAAACTTGCCCAGCCTGCGTCTCAACACCGGGAGCAGCGTCGTGCCCTGCGGAGCGGGTGCAAGCGTAGGCCGCACCACCAGCGCCGAGAAGATAGCGCCTCCCACCAGCAGCGCCGCGCTCGACAGGAGCAGCGCGCGAGTGAGCCACCGGAATGGGTCGGGGCTTTCGGTGCTGCCTTCGAGCGGCGTATCAGCGACTGCTATATCTGGTTCGGGTGGGGCTTCGGTGTTCTCGCCGGGTACAGGCGTGCCCTGGGTGCCTGCGGGCGGGCGCACCCTGAAAGCAAGGTTGCCCGTCGTGACGTGCCCGTCCACAGCCGACAGCACGCGCCATACAACCGTGTACGTGCCGGGCGCGAGGTCCACGGGCAGTGCAGCCGACACGTAAGTCACGTCCTGACCCTCATGTCCGAGCGCGCCCACCGGCAGTTCCTTGCGCGAGCGGTCGTACAGCTTGATGGAACTGAACTGCAAGCTCACCTCTTCGCTGAAGGAAAGCTCCACCTTCTCAGGGGGCGCGTCAAGCAGCGCACCCGCGGTGGGCGTGCTATTCAGCAGGCGGGCATGCGCGAGCGCGGGCGAGGGCGCGAGAAGCCACCAACCCAGTAGCAAAAACATGACCAGTGTCGGGTAGAACCTTCCTCCGGCCCGACCGACCGTTGTCGCTTTCAAAACGTGCAAGATTACCTTCTGTTTCTGAAACGTGAAACGTGAAACGTGATGCGGCTTGCCAACTTGTCCCGTTAATAAGTATCAAGATACTTATACCCCTTCACGTTTCACGTTTCACGTTTCACGTTTCAGGACTTCGTTTCAGCTACGGCCCATGCCAGGTCAGGCCGCCGTGGGGAGCGCCGTCGTGGATCTTCTCGGGCTTGCCAAGTGGGTTGCCGTCGGGGCCGATTTCGAACTTATAAAGTCCGCCCACGCCCATGAAGGCCAGCGTGGTGTCGCCCACCCAGGCGGGGTGCGGCTGGTCCTCGCTCATGTTGGTTAGCCGGATGGGTGTGCCTCCGCCATTGGCCGGGACCAAATACAGGTCCCAGGGCAGGCCGTGGGCGTAGGCCACTTCCGGCTGGAACGTGAGCCACTTAAAGAGGTCAAGAGCGCCACCGTCAGGGCTTATGGGCGGCACCTCGATAGCCGCGAAGGCTACCTTGCTGCCATCCGGGGAGGCGGCGGGGCCGTAAAACGCCGCATACGCGGAACTGTCAACCAGCACCTGGGCCAGCGTGCCGTCGGGCTTCTCCCTCACCAGCTTCACGCCCGCGTCTGCTCGAGTGGTAGTCGTGTCGCCGCCCTGCGGGGGAGTGCCCAGGTAGAGAATCTCGCCGCTCGCGCCGCCTTCGGCAGGGTTGTGGGAGTTGTCCTTCCAGTGGGTGCGCTCTCCGGTAGCCAGCTCGTACCTGTCTATACCTCGCAAGCCGATGGGCACGCCGTTAGCATCGTAGTTGGTCGAGGCCATGTCCTGCTTCTCAGCGGTGAAGTACAGGTACCTGCCGTCCGCCGAGAAGGTGGGGTCGTACAGGCTCTCCCCCTCCTGGTGCTGCACGACCATCTGCGCGCCCGTACCGTCGGCGTTGATGACCCAGATGTCGCTGGTGGGCAACTCGGTCGGGTCCGACTTGGGAGTATGCGCGAAGGCTATCAGCCTGCCGTCGGGCGACCATGTAGCATTGTTGGCGTGCTCGCTCTCGGTGGGGAAGAAGGTGAGCCTGCGCTGCCTGGTGGTATCAGTAGACAGTATCCACAGGTTCGCGTCCTTGGTGAAGACGTAGCCGCTGGACAATGGTGGGCCGCTTTCCGGTAGCGCCTCGAGCACCGTGGTGCTGAAATCGTAAGCCTGTGTCGTGGGTGTGGCCCCACCTGTCGCCCTGTAGGCAATTTGCACCTTGCCCGTGTACCTGCCCGGCTTGCTGGGCACGGAGGTACTGTACGCCCACACGCCTAGCTCGTACGTGGCTTGCAGCACGAAGGGCGCGGCGGGGGTGCCTCCGTACTCAGCGGGGTTCCCAGCTTCGTCGAAAAGCTGCACGCTCGCGGTGTTGATCATGCTGTCTTCTATCCCGCTGTAGGGCACTCTCAACGTGATGCGTAGCGGCGAGTTGACGGTACCCTGCTTCGCACCCTGGCCCTGTTCGGTGGCGTACTCCAGGGTGACTTCCTCAGTCTCCGTACCGGCACCGTTGCCACCGGGGGCCTGGGAAACGAGCATGAAGGTGACTATCCCGGCTGCGATCACCAGGAGCACTGCGCCTATTGGCAAGAGCACGCGCATGGGACTGTTGGAACTGCTGGAACTGCCGGATTTGTGGGCGGGGCGGACCAAAAAGAGCAACCTCCCGGAGGTGGGATCATGGGAATGAGGGCAGGGGTCGTCTCATAATTATAGCACCCGGTAAGCTGGGAAGCCAAATCGGGACGATGGACGATGGACGATGGAGAAGTTGTGAGTTATGAGTTTTGGGTTTTGAGTTGACGGATAGTAACGAACCATCATCCTCTTGGCGGGTTCTTGGCGTCCTTGGCGTCTTGGCGGTTCCGTATCCTATCATCGTCCATCGTCCATCGTCCATCGTCCATCGTCCATCGTCCATCGTCCCATTTGGCATGTAGGTTGCTCCCGCATGGGCAACTAACTAACAAGGAGGCTACAGATGGGACACCAGCACGACGCGGATAACGAACACGACCTGGGGCAGGGGCACTCGGGCAAGGGTAACAGCGAGCACGCCGGGGGCAAGGACGACGAGGCGGGTGGCGGCAGGCGCGAGCACCGGGCCAGCGGCAGCCACGAGAGCAACATCACCGACACCAAGAACGACTCCTCTAGCAGCACGAGCGGGGGAGGCAGCAGCGGTGGCGGCGGTGGCAGCCACGGTGGCGGCACCAAGCAGAACAGCGAGTCGGATTAGCTGAACTCCAACAGCGCGTCAAGTTGATAGTGATTATTCACCGCAGAGACGCAGAGGGCGCGGAGATTACGCGGAGAATATTGGAGGGTGTTCTTTGCAGGGGCAGCATCTTACAGTACGATGCTGCCTTTGCGTCTGTCTGAACAACCACAATCTCAGCGTAGCCTCTGCGCTCTCTGCGTCTCTGCGGTGAATAATTCTTTTCCTTCGCGGTGCGCCCTTGGCGTCTTGGCGTCTCAAAAAGAATTGATAGCCTGCTGCCATTCTTCGTCGAGCTCGCCCGGAGTGAAGGGGAGATAGAGGGAGGTGCGGTCCAGGAGGCCGGAGCGCGTTTGCTGGATGGCGCGGGCGGCATCTGCCAGCGTTTCGCCTTCCACAGCTATCTCAGCTAGCATCTCGTCGGTGATTAGCGCGCCCATGTCGTCCCAGCGACCGCGGGCTGCAAGGCGCGTCAGTTGCTCTCCAGTGGCCCCCCAGCCGTGGACCTCCAGCAGGGTGCGGTAGCTGGGGGTAGCGGCGTAGAAGGATATTTGTCGCCGCACGTCTTCTCGCGCCCTGTCTCTCGTGGCACCCCGGCCCAGTATGGCGAATACGGGGGCGTTCACCTGGATGTCACTTCTCGCGCGGCCCGCCTCCACGAGTCCCTCGGTTATCCAGGGAAGGGTTGCTTCCCGCAAGTAGCGCGGGGTGTGCAGCGGGTGTGCGTGGAAGCCCTGGCAGACCCGCCCCGCGAGCCTGCACAGCTCGCGGTTCAGCCCGGCGATGAATATGGGAGGGTCGGGGTAAGGCAATGGGTCGGGGCTGAAGAACGGCGTCATCAGCTTGAGCGTGTAGAACGGCCCTTCGTAGCGCAGCCGCGCGCCCGTTCGCCAGCACTGCCATACCGACCGCATGGCCGCGATGTAGTCGCCCAGCTTTTCGGCGGGCGGTCCCCACTGGGCGGCGAACCTGCGCTCGATGTGGGCCTTGACCTGCGTGCCCAGACCGAGTATGAACCTGCCCCGACTGAGTGCCGCCATGTCCCAGGCGGTGTATGCCATACTCGTCGGGCTACGCGGGAACGCCAGGGCTATCGAAGTGCCGAGGTCCAGGCGCGAAGTAGTTGAGGCGGCGAGGACCAGCGGCAAGAAGGGGTCGTGCTTCGTTTCCAGCGTCCAGATGGCGCTGAACCCTAGCTGCTCGGCGCGGGCTGCGATCTCGCCCGCCCCGCTCAGTTCCTGTGGATCTATAAAGGCGTCAAACTGCATACGCCTATTTTACATGGAACCGGACCGGATGTAGCGGTGTATACTTAGCGTTCGAACTTATCCGGAGCGGGTGTTATTGGACGAAGCAGAGTTGGTGGGTCGCGCTCGCCAGGGTGACGGCGAGGCGTGGTACAGGCTGGTTGGCGCTCACCAGGAGGCGGTCTTTCGGCTCGCCTACCTGCTGCTTCGCGATGCCTCCGATGCCGAGGACGTGGCGCAGGAGGCGTTCGTGCGTGCCTTTCGCGCCCTCAACACGTTCGACCCGGAGCGGCCCCTACGGCCCTGGCTGCTGCGCATCGTCTCCAACCTAGCGCACAACCGCCGTCGCTCTCTGGGCCGCTACCTGGAAGCTCTCAAGCGCCTGTATGCGGCCCCGGAGGCAACTTCGTCCTCACCCGCCGACACGTTGGGCAAGAAGTGGGAGGCGGAGACCCTGTGGAGCGCAATCAAGCATCTCAAGCCCGCCGAACAGGAGGTAGTTTACCTGCGTTACTTCCTTGAGCTCTCAGAAGCAGAAATGGCGGTCGCTATGAACGTGGCTCCCGGCACCGTAAAATCGAGACTCCACCGCGCCATGAGCCGCCTGCGCCTCGTGGTTGACGAGAGATACCCATCCCTGCGAGAGGAGCGCCAATCATGAGCGACACGCCCGACCTCTCCGGCATTGACAAGCCACAGGACCCGGAAGACGATATGTACTTTGACCGGCCTCTGAAGGAATACGCCCGCGACTTCAGCTACCCACCTACGCCCAATATCGCCGCGTCGGTGAGGGAGAGGCTGGACCCCGATCGCGCCAAGACCAATAACCGTGGGACAACTCTGGCCCGGCCCAGGCTGGCGTGGGTGGCCGTCGCCGTGGTGGTGCTCTCGCTTGGGGCCGCGCTGTTCACGCCCGATGTGCGGGCCTTTGTGCGCTCCATCCTGCGCATCGGCAGCGTCGATATTGTGTTTGCGACTCCCACGGCCACCGTCTTCACCACGCCCGGCACCCCCGCGCCCGCACGGCTGCCCACGGTGCTGGAAAACCTCGACGGCAGAACCACGCTGCTGGCGGCACGCACGCGGGCAAGGTTCCCTCTAAAGACGCCATCATATCCCGCAGACCTCGGCCTCCCGGACCTGGTCTACCTCCAGGACCCCCAGTCGATGGTGGTATTTGTGTGGCTCGACCCCCAACAGCCGGACAAGGCACTCCTCAGCCTATTCGAGATTGTAGAAGGCAGGGGCCTGGCCGAGAAGATGGTCAGCAGTCCCGAAGTTGTGGAGGAAACAACCGTCAACGGAGAGAGGGCGGCCTGGGTACGCGGTCCCCACTACCTGGTATTCGTGAACCCTGACCGGAAAACCGAGTTCCAGGAGCGCATGCTCGTAGAGGGGAACGTCTTGCTCTGGCAGGAAGGTGACATAACATACAGGCTGGAGACCGGCCTGCCCAGAGAGGAAGCAATCAAAATCGCAGAGTCGCTGGTGGAATTGCCGAGATAGACCCCATAGATTCTATGATAAAAACGCCAAGACGCCGAGACGCCAAGTACCACGCCAAGTTTAAGGATTGTTATTCAACCAGAAGGAGCAGGGTACGTGCTGTGGTAACCCGGCTCCTTCTTGTGCTCTCCAAACCTCCATACTCTTGGCGTGGTACTTGGCGTCTCGGCGTTTGACCCTTCCCCTAGCGGCAGTCCTGCGGGGAGGCGAGTGGGGTGACTCCGTTGGGCTTGTAGCGGAAGAAGTAGCTGTAGCGGGGGAACTCGGTTATGGCTGCCAGTTGGTCGCAGCCGAGGGCGTTGGCCGCGATTGTGGTATTGTGGTAGGTCTCCTGCACGGCTTGTTGCAGGCCATTCTGGAAAACGGGGACTCCGTTCAGGAAGATGGGCAGATCCACGAAGTAGAAAGCCGAGTAGTCTTCCGGCTTGGGCACTGACTGGCGCATGTCGTTGACTATGCCGCCCGAAGCGTGGCCCGCCGCTCGCCAGTTGGCTATGCGAGACGTGAGGTCCGCACTCCGTGTAAGTAGCAGTACGGTGAGGGACATGCAGGCTAATGCGACTGCCCACTTTCTGAAGGTGCGCTCACGTGGAGCCACCAGTGCAGGTAGTTCACCCAGGAGGCAGCCGAACAAGATCGCGAATCCTACGGACGGCAGGTAGAAGTACCTGTCCGTGGGCGGGCTGAAGAAGACGAAGGCAAGCGGCGCGAACAGCAGCCACGCCAGCCCGAACAGCACCAGCCTGAGCCGCAGCCGCCACAGGTTGAAGGCCAGCAATAGCAGAACGGCCCACTCAACCCACACGAGCACCCTCAGTACCTCAAGAGGGGCATTCGCCAGGTGTTCGCCGCCGGGCACCAACCTGTGCGCGTAGTCCAGTAGGCCGAGCAGCAGCGAATCGGGGTTGAGCGGGCGAAACTCAAGCCCACCGCGCGCCAGTCCGCCGCTTCCGTTCGTGGTTCCAAGGCGCAGTACCCCCAGGTACCCGACGGCTATGACGACATATCCCCCAAGCCACACGAGCAGGCCGCACCACAGCCGTTGGAGCGTGCTTGAGCGCACGATTATCATCAGGTATAGCAGCGCGAAGCCGGGAAGGAGCAGCACCGTTTCTCGCGCCAGCAACCCGGCCACGAACATAGACATGGCAGGGGCCGCGTAGATAAGTCTACCGCTGTCCAGGTAACGTCGTAGCAGCAGCAGATTGGCGAGTATGCAGAAGGTGCCCAGCAGGTCGCCAACAGCGGAGGCCCAGGACACCGTCTCGGCATGGTGAGGGTCCAGCATGAACAACAACCCCGCCGCGACCCCTGCCGTCCACCCCAACCCCAACCGCGAGCGCGACACGAGCCTGTAGAGCAGGTAGGCGTTCGCCAGGTGCATCAGCAGCGACAGCAGGTGGAACGGCGCGGCGCGAAACCCGAAGACGCTTTGCCCAGCCCAATACACCAGTTTTACCACGGGCCGGTAGAACCATTCGACGTTAGGGTCGAAGAAACCTGCTACCTGGTTGAGGGAGTCTATCCTCGTCCATGAGAGCAGCACAAAATCGTCGGAGAGGAAGAAGGCGTCCAGGTTGGAGGCGTAAGGTGCCAGCGCGCATAGGAGCAGGAAGGCGGCAACCCAATCACGTCTAAGCGACAGCCGCGCCTTACGCATGGCGAGGCCGCCCCGGTGCCAGCGAGGAAGTATCGCCGGGCTTGCTGCGGGTATGGGCATGGTGGCGGGACGCGCGCTGGTCCATATGGGCTACATTATAGCCTATGCCCCTGTTCGCGCCGTGTCCTGGCACATCACTTGCAGCGTCTAACCGCGCGCCGTGGCAGCTAGTCGCGGCAGGGAACCATAAGGAGAATCACCGATGTCCCAGGACCAAGAGAACGAGCAGCAAGGCGAGAGCGAGAAAACTCACCAGACCTTCAGCGGCAACCCGCACAAGAGCGGAGGTTCGGGCGACGTGGAAGGCCCCCAGATTGAGGGTAATCCCGGTCACGCGGGCGCGGGCGGCGCGGGCGGCCAGGGTGGCGGCAGCGGCGGAGGTGGCGGCCAGGGCGACTTCAAGCAAGGCCACGGCGGATAGTGGGCTGCTGTCATGGCTTCAGATGATAATGGGAAAACGCGCGACGGGGAGGGGCAGGGCGGAGAGCTTCGCCCGCGCCTCCCCATACGGCGTTTTGACGTGTTTGCCGAGTACAACAGGCAGAAGGCGCTAGAGGACGGCATTCCACCGGACGAGGCTATGGGCTACGGCCTGTGGGTCGCAAAGGTGGTGGCTTCGCGCAGCTTTGGACGCTCCGCGCTGTCGAAGCCCCCTTCCGAGCTTCAGAAGCTACGAGAGGGAGAAGCCGGAGAGGGTGAGGGTGGGGGTGAGGGTGAAGCCCAGCCCGACAAGCCCAAGTGGCACTCTCTCGACGGCAAACCGCAGACGGACGAATTGTTCGAGAAGGAGATCGTGCGCCGCATGGGTGCCGACTTCTACCACAATGTCTTCGTCCCCGCCATAGAGCAAGCCATAGCCCAGGACCGCACCTACCAGTCAATCAGAGATACCATTCGCAAGGAGTGGAAACCGGGCTGAAACGTGAAACGTGAAACGTGATGCGGCTCATGTATTTGGTTCGTGAACATTGGCAAGTTCGTATTGCGGGACCAAAGCCCCACCCTGTCATCCTGAGCGCAGCGAAGGATCAGGTGAGTAGTTAGACTCCTCAACGTTGGGGATGCTGGTGGCAGTAGGAACCATGTACCGCAACAGAAGGAGTCAAGAACAAGCTACTGATCCTTCGCTACGCTCAGGATGACAGGGAAATAGAGTCCTGTACTACAAACAGCCGGGCATTCACGCACCAAGAATAGCAAACCGCATCACGTTTCTCGTTTCACGTTTCAGAACCTTCCAGAACCTTTCAGAAACAGGAGGAAGACCTTTATGAGTCTGCCGGACTTGCGCTCGCAAGCTGTACGCCGGACGCCGGAAGAACTGGTTACGCACCTGAATTCCTTCGAGCTGGACCTGAAGTTTTCGGCGGGGGTCTGGTTCTTGTCCCCGCCTGCCAGCCGCTTTCACGACCGCTACGCCCCGGTGATCGAAATTGAGTCTCGGCTGGAGATTGCCGCGCGGTTGGCCGATCAGGGCCTCAAGGGCATGGAGGCGCACTACCCGAATGAGATCAATGAGAGCAACGTAGAGACGTGGCGGCAGTTCACCAGGGACACCGGCATCAAGCTCATCACGGTGATACCGCTCCTCTTCTACGACAAGCAGTTCGAGTGGGGTTCGCTCTCCAACCCGATACCCGAGGTCCGCCGCACGGCAATCGACCGCACGATCAGCGCGCTCCAGTTGAACAAGGAGCTTGACACCGAGTTCGCGGTGGTCTGGCCTGGCATCGACGGCTACGAGAACGCCTTTGGCATGGACCTCATGGCCGCCCGCGACCGTTTCGCCCAGGGGCTTGCCGAGGCTATGGACGCGGTGCCGGGCGTGCGCGTGGCCGAGGAGCCGAAGCCCTACGAGCCGCGCGGCCACATCCTCTACGGCACCACGCCTGAGGGCCTGCTGCTCGGCATGACGGTCGAGGCGCTGTTGCAGAACCCGGAGAACCGGAGGCTGATTGAAGAGGGCCACGCCCTCTGTGCCATGAACCCGGAGATAGGGCACATGCTGATGGCCTACGAGGACGTGCCCTATGCGTTTAGCCTGGTGCTGGAATATGGCCGCCTGGCGCATTCGCACTGGAACAGCCAGCCTCTAGGCAACTACGACCAGGACCTCAATGTGGGCGTGCTGTCGCCCGAGTCGCTGGAGGCGGCCCTGTACGTGCTAAAGATGCACGGCTACGGCGGCTGGTTCGGACTGGACATCAACCCGGAGCGCATGCCCGTGGACGTGGCGCTGCGCAACTCGATGGACGCCATGCGTGCCGCCAACGACCGTGTCAACAGCCTGGACCACGAGTCGATTATCTACGCCACGGAGCACCCCGACAGGGCGCGCGGCTGGCTGGAAGCCTACCTCATACGGGCCAGAGCTTCGCACCCCGACCGCCTGTCGCCCCTACCGCCGGTACGAGAGGCCCAGGCGAGCGCCGCAGATGGCCGGTAACCTGCTGCTGGGCATAGATATCGGCACGTCCGGCAGCAAGGCAGTGCTGATTGCCGCGGATGGCGCGGTGCTGGCTTCGTCCACCGGAGACTACCCGATGCACACGCCGCGCCCCCTCTGGGCCGAGCAGGACCCGCGCGACTGGTGGGCGGCCACCGTGTCGGCTATACGCCAGGTGCTGCAAGATAGCGGCGCGCATCCCGAGGATGTGGCGGGCGTGGGGCTGACCGGGCAGATGCACGGCCTGGTGCTCCTGGACGACGCGGGGGAGGTGTTGCGTCCCTGCATCATGTGGAACGACCAGCGCACCGGGCCGCAATGCGACGAGATCACGCGGAGGTTGGGAGTGCCCCGCCTGCTCGACCTCATCGCCAATCCTATGCTGCCGGGCTTCACCGCGCCTAAGATCGTGTGGGTGCGCGAGCACGAGCCGGAGGTATACGCCCGCGCCGCCCACGTGCTCCTCCCGAAGGACTACGTACGCTACCGGCTCACGGGCGAGTATGCGATGGAGGTCTCCGACGGTAGCGGCACCGCCCTGTTGGACGTGCGTAACCGGCGCTGGTCCGGTGAAATGCTGTCCGCGCTCGACATACCGCCCACCTGGCTGCCCGAGTGCCACGAATCAACCGTGCCCAGCACCAACATCTCGCGCCAGGCCGCCGAAGAGACCGGGTTGAAGGCAGGCACCCCGGTGGTGGGTGGCGGTGGCGACCAGGCGGCCGGGGCGGTGGGTAGCGGCATCGTGCAGCAGGGCGTCATCTCGGTGACGCTTGGCACGTCCGGCGTGGTGTTCGCGGCTACCGAGAGCTTCCTGCTCGAACCGGAAGGTCGCCTGCACGCCTTCTGCCATGCCGTACCGGGGCGCTGGCACCTGATGGGCGTGATGCTATCCGCCGCCGGTTCTCTACGCTGGTTCCGCGACACGTTCGGCCAGGAAGAACTCGCCCGGTCCGCCGCCGAGGGTTCGGACGTGTACGACCTGCTCTGCCAGGCAGCGGCAACGGCACCCGCAGGCTCCGAGGGGCTGGTCTACCTGCCATACCTGACCGGCGAGCGCACCCCGCACCCCGACCCAGACGCTAAGGGTGTCTTCAGCGGCTTGACCTTGCGGCACGGCAAGGCCCACCTGGTGCGCTCGGTGCTGGAAGGTGTGGCATACGGCCTGCGCGACTCGCTGGAGCTAATGCGTGAGATGGGCGTGGAGATTACCCAGGTGCGCGCCTCGGGCGGCGGGGCGAGAAGCCCACTCTGGCGGCAGATCCTGGCCGATGTATTCAACTCCGAAATCGTGCTCACCAACGTGACGGAGGGTGCCGCATATGGTGCCGCTCTCATTGCCGGGGCGGGCACCAGCATCTACCAGGACGTTGATGAGGCCTGCGCGCGCACCATCCGCATTACCGACCGGGTAGAGCCAGGGGGAGCAGTCGCCGTATACGAAGATTATTACCCCATTTACCGCTCACTGTACCCTCTCTTGTCAACCCATTTCAAAGCACTAAGTAACGTCACGGCGAAGCACTCATAACCGCCGGTGTGGCCCACACCTGTATATGCG
>JALZHG010000138.1 GCA_030914045.1 Chloroflexota bacterium
GCCTCACTTGCCAAAAGGTATTCAGGTGTTAGGCTGAAATGTCAGAACTGGCCCGAATGAAGTGCGGGGATGTGCACTGTCCTGAGTATCTCATAGGTGTGTTGTAACTTGCACGATGCGATTAGTGCCAGCCTCTTTGGTCTCTTCTACCAGACGAAGATGACGAAGATGTTGATGTACATGCTCATCATGCCTGTAGATCAACGTTATAGCCTCACGGTATGTCATGCCATCACTTCTGCCTGCTGCTTTTGCCTCCTCACACCGTACCTCGTGCCGAGCAATTTCCAGGTGTCTATGCATCATCCCAGCTTTCCCACGCGATATGGGTTCTGTTGATGCTTAGAGTGTCCCGTTCGTGGCGGATGCGCGTGCCAAACTGGGTACTGCTCTTGGTGGCACATCCATCAAGCATCACACCAGTCTAGTTGGTTTGTTTTTGCGCACCAATCCACTGGACATAGCAGGGGCCGACGCGATCGGAAGCTCTCGTGCTTCAGATTGCACCGGCCCTGCCAGGTGGTTTCTAGTAGATTAGCCTGATTTCGTCAAAACCTACCTGTGTGGAACCTGCGCTTTCCCCAGTGTTGTCGCCCAGCCAGATATTAGAGACGTAATACTTGCGCGTGGCGTACACGAACTGGTTGTAGTAGATGTTCTGATTGATCGAGAAGCTATACGAACTTGCGCCGTTATAGCTTACTGTGTAAGGGGCACGGGTTGTGGTGGCGTTGACGCTCGGCACGTACACGTACACGTCGGAATCCTGTGGGCTGTCAATGTTGTCCCACTTCGCTGTGTTGTCCTGTAACGAGCCGTTCGTATACGTCCACCGCATGTTATAAGGGCTGCAACTTGGAAAGGTCGATGAGCCGCAATATCCACGGTTGCTTGTGGTATGCCAATAGCTGGCTGTGCCATAGGCCGTGAAATAGGAGCCATCGTTCGCATAAATGTAAACGCCAGCTAAGGCGTATGAGCTGCCAACGCCAGTGGCAAACAAGGCCAACGCCATGACGAAGGTAAGTAGGCGCACTTTCATACCTGATGTTTTCAGAACCTTCACATTTGTCTCCTTCTGTAGGTCTCGCGCAGCTTTGAGCTGGGTGGTTTCCGTGACTATTCAGCACGTCCCATGCAAGTTCCTGCGCCACCAAATTGGACGATACGAGATAGACGATCCTATTTGTGCCACCGGACAGCATGTCCGGCGCAAGGATTTTGGCGGCTACGGCCACACCCCTGTTGGTCTCTTATCCTAGGGCGTAATGCCATTGTGATAGCTCAGGAAGGTGCCCCCAACCGTGAAGCCGACCTGTATGAAGGGGACATCTCTACCGTCGGTCGGAACTGTGCCACTCAAGTCTTCCCATCTGAAGAAGTAGTTAGTGTCACTTGTAACACCAGCAGAATAGGCACCGTTCTTAACCGTAGGTCCGACTGCGCCCTTGCTCCCGTGATTTGGCGCCAGTGTCGTTAGCTCTACATCGGGAGCATGTTCCGCTATGAACGTGCGAGCCATGGCCTCTAATTGAACCTGGGAGTACCTGGGCGTCATGTCGTATTGTTTGCCAGGCTCATTCTGTCCGCGGGGCCGCTCACCTGCCTGTAGAACTTTGTTACTCTGCCTTGAGACCACGTACTGGTCTTGTCCAGCATAGTAGATCTCGACCGAGGTAAGGCCGGACTTGCCATGTGCCTTAGCGGTGCTATGATAGACTACGGGAAGAGAAGGATTCTTCGCGAAGGCCCTGATATTGGCTACTGCTATGGCACGTTGGTTCTCTGGGCGAGCCAGCGTCTTGTCGTATTCTTTCTCGGCCCTCTCTTCCAGAATGTTTATCTTTTCAGCCGATGCGCCAGCAAAGACCTTCCCAAAGTGTGTATCAACTAGGTGTCCCGCTTTCATCTCCTGTTCTGAGGCCTGACTGACGCTCTTCCACAGGGCTACCTTGGCTCCGCTCACTGGCTGCTCACTTGCGCTAATGCGGTGGGTAAGCTGGCCCGTGGCTGCGCCTCCCAGCAACATAAGCAGAGCAAATGATGTTAATCTGACGAACTGACGTCTCACAACCATGTTTGTCCTCCTACGACGTATCTAGCACGGTCAATAACCACAGCAAGCTAGATGCAACAAGTCTATACCTCTAGTCATAGCCAGTGGGCTTTAGCACGTGTACCTTTGCCTGCACGCTAAACGTTTAGCAGTCCTACGATATCCGAAAGGCCCAACTGATACATCGGTGATTTTACTTCCGTAAATCTGCTAAGTAATATTGCTATGTTCGCACACAGGGACCGCTGATTAGACGTCGCACTATGCCTAGAGCCACGGCCCCTGCTCTGCCTCCTACTCCTAACTTCGCATAGATGCGGCTCAAGTGACTATGCACTGTGCGCACGCTGAGGCCGGTCCTCTCCGCGATCTCCTGATCGGTCAGGTCGGCAGCTACCAGGCTCAAAATCTCCTTCTCTCGTACGTTTAGTACATCTCGTCCTGCTTGTTGTGTGGCTGCCCTTGCGATTCGCACGTACTGGTGTACCAGTGGTTCGGAGCGGCCCTGCGCGAGCGCCAGTAGTTGGCTCTCCAATTCGCTGAAGCCTTCAGCTGATGAAAAGATACCCTGCACTCCGGCTTCTAGAATCTCCTCCAACTTTGGCAATGCGTAGAGCGAGCATAAGATCATCACCCCACGTGAGTATCCAAGACTCCTCAGAATGCTGATAATCTCCAGACCTCCAGAAGGCAGATCAAGTGAAAGGACCACAATATCAGGAGCCACTGACAAGGCTAGACACATCTCTTGATTCAGTCTCCGTCCGGCGAGTACACTCCGTACGGCAAATCGACCGCTGGCTTGCAACTTTGCACTTAGAGTGTCTAACCAAAGTGGGTGAGCTGAGATGACGGTTACCTGGATCTGTGGAACGACGGAATGCATAAGTGTGCTTGCATCTAGGGCAGACGATGCTGCCATTGTGAAATCTAGCCACAGATATCTCTGACCTAAGGCACTGAAGTGCGGAACCTTTGTTCCCTTCTAGTGCTGGATCCTGCGGCGCACATACCAGCGCTGGCTACGAGTATTGACCTGTGGACTCATTGCGTCGCGTAACCGCTCGGCGTAGGGTTCGCACATGATTCGCCATCCTAAGTCCGAAAAAGACCTTCCACACCGGCCGCGTCCGACGGGGTTTCGGTATTCAGGGACAGTGACGCCAGCGCAGTGGTACACGAGCCATTGCACAGATGCCCGTATAAAGGAAGAGGATCACTGTGTATTGCCTTATGATCAATTGGGCAAGTGGTAAGAGCATGAATGCCTGAGGCGCACGCCTATCTAGTGAAAGGGCAAGAAGTCCGGTGAGAGTACTGGGGACGAGTCCCAGCCCCATCCTCTTAAGTGCTGCCTTCGGACTTTCTTTGACGTATGAAGCCATAACGAAGTAATCCAGTAGTGGGGCGAATGCTGGCAGTATCAGTCTGAAAATCACGTAGTAAATGATACAGATGGGTGGCTGTTTCTTGCGCCGGAAGCGATCAATACTATGAACTGTAACTGCTTGCAAAGCGCCGAGTAGCCACCGGCGATGTTGTTCAAGATTATGCAGGCCAGGAACTGAGTATGTGTAAGCAAGAGCATTTGATGCGAAGACAACACGGCCGATCTCTTGCATGCGTAGCGTAATAGCTATATCTTCCGAAATCAGATGTGATGGGTGCCCGCCCACCTGGAGCAAGGATGCACGTCTAAATGCTGACAGCGCCCCGTATGCAAGGATGTGGCAATTCCAAGTATTCCCCATATGCCTTGTCAAGTTAGCTCCCATCGAACTCTCAATGTCTCGAAGCCAATTCAAGAATGGCGAAACTACTGCCCGGGGACTGGCTGATACTAAGACTACGTTGGTGTCGCTGAAGGGCAATAACAGGGAGGACAATACATTGGAGTGCGGTACCGTATCGGCGTCGGCGATCACGACAATCTCTGCATCTACCGCTTTCACCGCAAGATTAAGTGCCTGCGCTTTGCCTACGTGTTTTATAGACCACACGTCAAGGTTTGACATGGACCCACTGAGTGCGCGAGCCTTGAGGGCAGTGCCGTCGCTTGAGCCATCATCAATAAGGAGAATTGACTTAGGGCCTGGAGTGCATTGCTGCCAAGCGCGCAAACTCCGGGTGATCGTACCCTCTTCGTTATGAGCGGCGATGATCACCGTGGCACTATGGATCACGCCTGGATGGTGTGTGCTTCTACTACCCGTAGGTAGGGTACGGCGCAACAATGAGATCAGAACGACTGCGAATTGAAACCACGATAGGGCTGTAACCAGGGAATAGACAAGATTTGCTGTTCTCACGCACTTTTTCCTTAGCACAACTCCCATTGCACAGGCCTCACCAATAGTCACATAGATCGAGTCCGGCACTTATCTATGCGCTGCTATGCTGGCCGAACTCCGTACTATTCAGGATAAGGTATGACGCCCCTTACCTGCTCTATACTTGCTGCATACTAACTGCACGCCTTCTGCACCGGGAATGTATTGGCTGACCCAACATGTGTAAGGTTGGGTAGCTTGGAGATGGGTATTGAGATTGAATCCGTTGCTCTCGCGTGAGGTTTCACTGTTGATGTTCCCCCAACTGTTCAGAACAAGTTCAACAAGCGAATCTCGGAGCTATCAGGGGTCGCGCCAGGCGAGAAAGTACGCTCAGAGATAGAGCGGCACCCCGGTCACTACTCCACCTGCGTGAAGGCCGGGGCAATTTTGTATCGAGATGAGAAACTCATTGGAGTCTGACTGCAAGTACCAGTGTAGGGTCTTATTGAACCGGGACTGAGGTCCAACTTCCGCGACTACGACAACTCCTTTGTAGCTGCAGAGCTTGGTCCTGGTGAGCCTAAAGACTCTTACCAGCAGACTGCGAGTCTTGGTGATTACCTCGTACTTAGGCCCCATCGCAGAAATTACATTCACGATGCGGGTCAGGAGGTTACACCTTCACCCACACCTAACCCTTCAAGATGACGCTCCAGCTAGAAAAGAGCAAAGCACCTAAGCAGGTGGACCTTGAATCCACAAGTCTTAGGTGCTTTGCTACTTAACTACCAGCTACGCTTCTCGTCCTCTGTTCTCCAGAGTGGCTTTACGAATGCTGGTAATTTACCGGACTAACCAGCCCATGGCGATAGTAATCAAGGAACCGGGAGAGCACAGTCTTACTCAAGTGAGACTTCTCGGAGTGCGCGTGCCGCGTTCCTACTTGTAATAAAGCAACAAATCGTCTTTCCACATCTCTGCTCCACCACTCAGCCAAACCGCAGACTCATCTGCATAAATCAAGACAGGGCTAACACAGGGTTTCATACCGAGGGTTCCGTCCCATGCGAGACTGACCAGACCGATACGCAATGAACTCGTGTCCCAGAGCACATCGGTAGGGGACACCGCCTTGTCCAGTTGGAACTTGAAGATGACCTCCTTGTCCTTAGGATCACCATCTATATCCGCAGTGTAATAGCTCACCGCAGCAACGGGATCGTTCTTCGTCGTTCCACGGGCAATCTGGGCGAGGTTACAGTCTTGAGAAGAACCCTTCTTGGATGGAGTTGCTCCGCTGGGATCTATCCGATTAACAGGGTTGTTCTCTGCATAGATGCAACGATTCAACGACAGCGGTCTGGTGGTAAAACCCATGAAGGGGTCCCGTGACGTGAAACGTCCGAGGCTAGGATCATAGTACCTGGATCGCAGATAGTAGAAGCCGGTTTCCTTGTCCCTTTCCTCACCTGTGAATTGGAACGGCTGGTTGTGCGAGCCTTGGGTCCGAACTGGCACTCCAAAAGCATCCGTCAGGTAGTTCTGGACGACGTTGCCATTCCAGTATGTAACGGCTCGCACTGAACCCAGACCGTCTACATGGTAGACCTCCAGCTGGCCGTTGCCGTCGGTCGCGTAGAGCAACCCCAGCCCCGCGCCGCCTGCTCCGTAAACGTACTTACGCCTGCCGTCCTCCAGAAGCACGGGAAGTGTGGTGTTGACGTCGTAGACATGTGTCTGCAACGGACCTGGGCCTGCGTTTGAAAGCACCCGCTTACCGTCCCCATCATAGACGTACTGAGTTGGTCCCTGCGTGCGCGACTCGATCATACGATTTGCCTGATCGTACCTGAAGGTATTGCGGCCTAGCATGGTGAGATTACCGTTTGCATCTACGACCGCAGTTTGCGATCCGGCCTGATTCATGCGGTCGGCTCTGTCATACTGGTAACTTGTAGTTGTGCGGCCCTCAGACTTGGTCAGGCGGTTGCCCACTGGATCATACTGGTAGCCGATTGCTCCTGCTGGACCTTGCTCGCCCGTCAGTTGGTAAAGGGCATCGTACGTGAACGTTGTGGTGGCCTGTCGTTTTGGCTCGACGGGCCTCGGTCTGCCATTTTCCGGTAATACTTCGTCTACCTTCGTGCGGTTGCCGACTGCGTCGAGCGTATAGGTGTGGCGGCTGATCATATCCGTACCGAGCGTGTTCGACACCTGCAGCAATCGCCCTACGTTGTCATAAGTGTACGTTACGCCGGTGGAATTGACATTGACCACGCTCTTTAAAGCTCCATCGGGGAAGTACCCATAGCTTGTGGTACGCTGTTCCCAGTCACGCAAGGACTTTAGACGACCCGCTTCATCGAACTGGTAGTTGACGGCTGTGTTGTCACTATAGATCAGCCTTACACGGTGCCCGTCCAGGTCATACCGATAGCCTATGTTCTTGGGACCTGATGCGCTTGGCGAGGTTACCGAGAGTAACCGATTCAACTCGTCATAGACGTAGTTAGTTGTTCCAGTGCCATCGGTCATAGACTGACGATTATCATTGGCGTCATACGTGTAGTGGACACTCGGAGTTGAACCATCGCTGTAACTCAGGGAGATGAGCCTATCGAGGGCGTCATAGCTCATCGTAGCCGTTCTACCCAGCGGGTCAATGTGTGTGGTCCTGTTTCCATTAGGATCGTAGCCGTACTGCGAAACAAGCGGGCCGTTTACGTTAGGCCAGTTAGGGTATTCCGTTTCGCGACGTGGTCGATTCAACCCATCCGCAGTGTATTCTGTTACTCTTTCGTTGTTCGAGTCTCCCTTAGCCCTTGTCACCCTGATGAGATTCGCCAGATCATCGTACTTGTATTCAGTTACGATCACATCAGCAGGTGGAGCAAGAGGGTTGGTCCAGGGCTGTCTACTCTGTCGCACTTCTTTGAGGCTGTCTCTCTCGTCATAGAGATAAAGTGTCACTTGGCCGTTGGCGTCTATGCGGGCCACCTCATTACCTACGGCATCGTAGCGAGATTCCTCAACCAGTGGCGTTCCACCCACGTGCGCTGTCGGAGCCTTGGTGAATTGGAGTCGGTCTTCGGCATCATATATATAGGTCCAACGATGGTTAGCAGCGACAGCATCAGCAGCGTTCCCAAGCGGGCTGGTCGTTGAGATCAACCTTCCTACGGGATCATAGTCGTATGTAGTCACGCTACCCAATGGCTCCGAGAGTCGCTCTAGCATACCGGCCTTGCTGCCCGTCCCGTAGTAGCTATAGCTGGTGGCGAAAGCATAGTTCGGTGTGGCACCTGTGTTCCCTCGTGGGGGAATAATCCTGGTCACCGCGCCGGGATTTGCCGCGTCTGCGTACTCGTATTTGGTAATCGCTGTTTGTTGACCAAGTTGCGGATCTACATAACGTCTCATGATAGAGACGAGTCTGGTCTGGGTTCCAGGGTCATACGATAAATCAGAGGCATAGAGGAGGTTGAGTCCGCCGCTCAAGTCGCTTTCGCAAGTCGTATTTGGACCACTGGCTACGCCATTGGGACTGATTACCTGCACTAAGTTGTTCTTGGGGTCGTACTTGAAAAGCCTCACTGGCCGATTTGCCCCCATAGCAGGAGCCGCATGAATGGAGCGCGTCAAGTTGTCCTGGCCCCCCGAAAGGATGTTTCCAGCGTAATCAACGTCATAGCAGAAAAGGGTGGTATTCCCACGACCATCCTTGACGGACGTAAGGTTGGAACGTTCATTGTAGCCGTATTCTACTGTGACCCATTCGGACGGACTTGAACTGGGCTTGGACACATGCTTGGTGATGCGCCCCTTCTCGTCGTAAACATCGCTCTCGGTGACATTCCACCCAGGCTCGTGTGACGCCGGCGGGTAGGTAATTGTAGTGGTCCTTGTGCCGTCAGCATGTTCTAGATAGCTGAAGGTCGTTTGTTGCCCAGTTAAGAGACCCCTGGCGTCCTTCTGCGTTGCGACTCGCTCACGGTCATCGTAGGTGTTGGTTACTACAGCGTGCCCATTAGCATCTATGATTTCGGTGAGTCGATGACTGCCGTCCTCATAGTGGTATGTTGTTGGCTGGCCGGTCCTATCCGTTGCCTTGACCAGGAGGCGGCCACTGCCATCATACTCAAATTTGACCTCGCGCACCGGCTGTGCCCAGTCTCTGACACTGCTCAGGCGGCCGTCCGCGTCGTATGTCAGGGTCAGCACGCCACGGCCGGCGGGGTCTCCAATGGAGATTAGACGGCTACTCGCATCATATTCAAGGTCCGAGTGGTTGCCGAAGCGATCGGTGATGCGTACAAGACGCCCGGCCCGGTCAAACAACCACTCGCTCTGGTCCTTATGCCTTGCAGCGTAGGAGGCAGCACTGTTCATGACGAGTGAGGTATGCACATTGGGCGGCGGTGTATATGAGCCGTCACTTTCGTGCTTATACCTATCGCTACGCCCCTGAGGGCCGACCAGAATAATATCGGTGGTACCGTCGCCTGGATTAGCCAGGCGCATATTGTAATTGTGGCTCCACCCCTGCCCCAGTGGCCCGACACGAGAATCGTTACTGCTATACGTGCGCACAAAATTGATGTAAGGCCCGCGGCCGGCTATTACAGCATCAGTGTAAACATACGTGAATGCACCAGTATAAGTGTGCACCGGATCCCGGCTCATGCTGCCGTTATTCAAAGGCAAATTGTACTCGGTACCGGGCGGAACTGGCTCGAACAAGGGTGCAGTGGGCGTACTTCCGGAGACTGGCCCGGGGCCTACTCCGGGGCAGTCGTCTGCTTGCTGTTGCGATACCCAGCCTGTGCCACCTGAAGGGTCTCCTGCCGCCCGACGGCTGGTATCCCACCATGTCTGACCGTTCGCCGAGCGAGGGCCATCAATAACCATCACAGTCCAATGGTCTTCCGGAACGATAGTGTGTACGTAATAGGAAGTTCCCGGACCTACTCTTATCTGGGTCCCGGCGCATAAGCCCACAGTATTGCCACGTGCCCAAATGTTTCCACTGGCTTGAGCGGGCAATCCGGTCAAGCCTGTCAATCCTGGTAGAAATAGTGCCGTTGCCATTATTGAGGCTACAGCTACTAGTACGGCGATGAACTTGACTGGTAAACCTGCGGTCCTCCAATTATGGAGAAGATTAGGAAGCTGCGTTAACACGCGTATCACGATGTCCTCCTGTTCAGGCGTAAGATATCAATGCTCCTGTTGACCTCTCTCCGTATGAACTGCCAAAACATGGCTTTGCATAAGCTCAACAGGCGTTCCCGAGAGCTTCCGGTAGGGTCGCGTTATGGAACAAGTTGCTGATGTCGTTGTAACAGAGCGCGAGTCCATAGACTTTGATTCTAAGGTTGGTTATCAAATCGTATGCTGCAAGTAACCTGCACAAATGCTGCAATGGCAGTGCAACAGGTAATTTTGGCTCTGGATCAGACCTTAATCTATGGTGGAAAGCCAACACCATGCCCATCTGCTCTGCTGCCTGTGCCAGCAGTGTAGCCGCCTCCTCAGCCTCCTCCGCCTTCTCGCCCGCCACCTCATTATCGATGCCACGCGCGATTAAGACCTCGATGTGGGCTGCTGGAAAGAGCGCCCAGAAGTCTGCTTCGATCCGAAAATCCATGATTTCCTTTATTCAGGACTTGTCGTTAAGCTACAAGTTATGCTTCCAGTCACCATGGTTGTGACTGGAAGCATAACTTATCGCACGTTGGAACCATAAGTTGTCGCAAAGTCATAAGGTGGAAGCATAAGGTGTTGCAAGATCGTACTGCACACAGGACAAGCGATAGCGCTCACCCACTGCTCCTGCAGGGATGGCTCGCAGGAAAGACGGCACCAATGATAAGGATAAAGGTTGTAGCGATTCTCGTGGCTAACTCTTACTCAGATGGCCCCTACCGCAGCGATAGGCATTTCTGCCTGCGTGCTAACACCGCCCATGCCTTTACACGCGTTCGTGCCTGCTGTAGCCGCACGTCCAATGTCCCCCGCCACACGCCACTAGTCACATCAGAGTAAGCTCTAGAGCTACCAGATTAGGTTCAAACAGGGTTTTCGTTGAGTCGAGAGTGGCGCTGGCGTAAGCTGCCTGCTCGCACTCCCTGGTTCGCTGTCTCTTCTAACCCCGCCTGCCGTTGGTGTTCCTCCTTCAAGAATGCATGTTATTGCTCCGCCCGCCGCACCAGCATGGCTGGGTGCTGCAAGGTAGGCGGCAATGGCCGCAGGGTGGCGCTTGCTTCTGGTGGAGTCTGCCACTATGAATAGGAGCTTTTCATCGCCAGGTCCGAGAACCCACTGATTGAATTAGCTGGAGCATGCGGAGGCATGGGGAGGTGTGACATCCCCATGCCTCCTGCATACCTCGGCTGTGACGACGCAGCAAACCAGGAGAAGCGCTAGTTCATCCTCAGCAAGTGCCTGCTCGATCACTGGCTCTTATGGTTCATGAACGGTGATGTTTCTTATGGCAGCTCTCCTATATGCTTTATGAGGGAGCGCGCTCCGGTATGTTTGACCGTTTTATGTAAGTCGGTAGGAACCAACTGCATAGTCTCACGGTCTTGGACATGATGCCAGGTATAGCCCTTGGGTGTCTTCTTAAGTTGGGCAGCCCTATTAGCTTCAGGAAAATCAATATGATCCTTGCCCGTTACCTTGATCTTAACCACAGACTTTGCGTATGGCGTGAAGTCAGGGTAGCCTTCGCTATCGAACTCAACTCCCTTCGGATACTGCTTTCTCAGGGCCGAACCAGGTTCAAACATATAAGTACGGTTACGGTACTTATAGTTTATAGGTGGACGAAGCGTTGCTTCGGCTACACCGTCCTCTCCTACTATAAAGTCTGGTAACCTCTTGATAGGTTCATAGGGACGTTTTGCTTGCCAAGGCCTGGCAGCCAGCCTTAGCCGCTGCTCAGGCGCAGCCAGCCTTAGCCGCTGCTCAGGCGGACCAACTAGTAGAGTGGCCGCCTTCCGGACTATGGCAAGGAATAGTGTCTTGACTGTTCCGTCGGGATCAACGTATTTGAGGGGGTTCTGCGCCGTGTACGCATACAGGTTGAGGTTCGACGAATCGTAGAAGCCGTTATCGCGCGCCCCATCGAGGTAGTCGTCTATGATCGGGTCGGCGCTCTGCCAGACGCTCGTTCGCGGGTCATAGTAGCGCGCGCCGAAGTAGTAGAGGCCGCTGTCCTCGTCCAGCTCCTTGCCGCCGAACAGGTAAGGCGTGCGCTGGGTGTTGCTCGACTCATCTACCCAGGTCTCGCCAAAGGGGAAGTACTCGCTGTGCTGGTAGAGCGCCCCATTGACGTCGGTGACGTAGTTGCTGCTGCCCAGGTGGTCCGGCTGATAGAAGTACTGGTCCTTCTCCAGTGTGTTGTCCGGTTTCACCAGTTGCGAGACGAGCCGCGTGCTGCCGACCCAGATATGCTTGGTGCCGATCTGGCGGTTGCGCATGGTGAAATAGGGATTCACGTACGCAGTCTCGCCCTGCGGCCCACGCTTGAGCACCCGCTCGCCACCTGCGTCGTAGGTGTAGCGCAGTTGCTGGCCGTTATTGAAGAGACTCTGGATGCGGTTTTCCTCGTCCCACACGATGTTGCGGCGCGTGCCATTCGTGTCGGCGGTCCACCCTGCCTGGTTGCCGTTGGCGTCATAGGTGTAGCTGCGGTCGCCGATACGCGTGGGCGCGTGCGGCCGAGTACTACCGTAAGTGTAGCTCTGGGAGTAGGTCGTCGGCTTCTGGACGTTCCCCTTACCCGAAGGTTGGGCGATCTCATCGCTTTGCTGCTTCGACACGATGTTGTGGATTGTGTCGTAGGCCATGCTCATGGTGTAGATGCGCTGCTTGTTAGGACTGTAGCGGTAGCTGCCCGAAGCGCGGGTGAGCCGGTACAGGTCGTCGTACTGGAAGGTCTGGCTGGTCGGTCCTCCAAACTGCGATGGTGGCGGCACGGCCACCTCGTTAGCAAGCGACCGGATGTTGCCCACGGCGTCGTAAGTGTAGTTGACATTCTGGAAGGGGCTACCGTTGCCCTTGCTTGCGCGCAGGTTCGACAGCAGGCGACTGGCCGGATTGTAGGCGTAAGTGGTGCGCACGCCATTGCCCGCCTCCAGGAACGCGCGGTCGCCGAACTTGTCATATTCCAGCCTGTTGACGTAGCGGTAGCTGAAAGCGCCTTTGACTCCACTGGCCTGGCGTAGCTGCCCTCCGCTGTCATACTGGTAGGTCAGCACCTCGCCATCGGGGTAGCTCAGCCGTTGCAGGCGACCCCAGGTGTCGTAAACATATTGCGTTGTGTACACGCCCGGCGCGGCCCCTGTGAAGCCTACCACCGTCTTGGTCTCTTTAGTTACCTCGCCAAGCTTCCCATAGAACATCTCCTCGCTGCCGGACCCATCAACTACGCGGGTCAGCCTGCCAGCCCGGTTGTCCGGGGCACCAGGAGCGCCATAGGAATAAGTCACGTTATTGACCGGGGAGTCGGGATAGACGATCCGGCTCGGCCGATTGAAGTCGTATTCGTAGCTAATCTGCTTGCCCCGACCGCGCAGGTTCGGGGTGATACGGGCTACCACGTTGGACGCCAGATCGTACACCGTGTCCGTTTTACCCGCGTCCGGACTGTCGATGCTGGTACGGCGCCCCAGATTATCGTAGGAGGTACGGGTAACGTTGCGCTTGTCGTCAAGCACCTCGACTATCTGGTCGAGTGGATCATAG
>JALZHG010000336.1 GCA_030914045.1 Chloroflexota bacterium
AAGATCGTGTCGGTCCGAGCGCCGCGCTCAACCTCACCCGCCTACCCAAGAACTCCATGACTTTCCTCTATTCACCCAAGCGCGTAGAAGGGGTGCTGTCGGAAGTTCGCTTAGGTCACCACGAGGATGACGTTGGGGCGTCCCCGGCGTCCTCCGCGGGCTCTTCCCGCTCCCGGTTCTGTACGTAATAGAAGGTCATCCGATCGATGTACCAGAGCTTGAGCAAGAGAGCCACGCTCGCGAAGAACACCATCGGCCAAGACCGCCGCCTGTAGGTGGCGAAGAGCCCCCCGCAAAGAACGCCGCCGACGCGGAGTTGATCAGCATGGAAAGGTCCCGTGGTCGCTCAGCGGTCCACAGCTCCTCCCCGAGCACGCCGCGCGTCGCCCACGACTCATCGCCCTCGGGTACGGGAAAGAGAACGGGGTTGGCAGCGAACCATGCAGCGACGGCAGCCCCTTGCTTCCAGCTCCGATTCCAAATCGGAACGTAGACCAGAGGATAGCTGAGGATGCGGGTCCACACGCTCCAGGGGTTCGAGTGCCGCTTCCATATCCTCTTTAAGAACGTCGCTACGTCATCCTCCTCTGACCCTTCCGCTGGGAGCGAGACCCCGCACGGCTGTTTTCCCGTTAGCCCTCAGCAGTGTAGCCATGGGACCGAGTCAGCACATCCGCTGAAGTGCTATTCACGTAGCTCGTAGTGGGACTGTCTGAAAATTTCGAACGAGCCCCAAAAGCGGACCCATGAGTCGACCAAACGGGGTGGAGAAGCCTTCTCTTCGCCTTGTCCCGGACTTATCTCCATATATGCCGTACTGACAGTGACTCTCGACCAAAGGTTGCGTTTAGCGCTGACTGGAATGCAATCGGCTTTAGGGTAAGTCAGGTAAATCTTGTTTTGCCTGCCTGCTCCTGTAGTGTTCCGTGCTGAAGGGGCCGGACCTCGACCCACATCTGGTAAATGCGCGGTCTCCCCGTCCGGCCCCTTTTAGCATCATGACACGAGTGACCGGTTCGCGCACTGCCCTTATTCACGGACGTCGTGGAAGGGGTGTTCTCCGAAGTTCGCTCAGAAAACCCCCGCTCATGGAAGCCATTTCGAGCCGCGAAGTTTATTTGCCGCCTGGTCTCTGGACCGACTACCAAGATGGAAGTACTTACGAAGGCGCTATATGGCATTGCATCTATACCGGGGAGATCCTTGTGGTGATGCTAATCAAAAACGGTGCAGTGATCCCGCACGTTCGTCTCGCCCAAAGCACCGTCGAGATGGACTGGCGTGGACGCCACATTCTATGCTCGGTTACTTCCTGTGGGCAAGCATCGGCTTGGTCGAGCACTGGATTGGCCGAATCTCGCTCCTCCTGGCGGTGGCGCTGGTTCTCGTCGTGATCCTGCGCTGGTCGTATCGCAAAGCCATGCGAACCAGGAGAGACGAAGACCCTAAGGAAGGGCCACCCGATCCGGACAAGCGGGCCTATTGAGCAAATCCGGGGCAATTACTCCTGCTAGCATCGCTGCCGGCAGTCGTACGAAGGGGGACCGCAGAAGATGTCTTAGCGCAAGGATGCGACACGATCGGGAGATCGGGAGGCTCAATGACTTCTTGGGTCACGCGTTGACCCGCGCGATCATGTTGTACGGGTATGCGTATGGCAGGGCGGAAACCTCCTCGAGTAAGTTCAGGTCTTGCTCCTCCAGCGACCATCCTATGACCCCCAAGTTCTTGTCGAGCTGCTCGACGTTACGCGCTCCGAAGATGGGCGAGGTCACGCCAGGACGATCCTTCACCCAGCTCAGCGCAATCTGTGCAGGTTCCTTGCCGCGGCTGTTTGCTATCTCGCACACTCGATCCACAATGTCGAACTTCTCGGGGGTAGCGTGGCGCTTCCAAGTGTCGACCCAGGAGGCCATCCGGGTGTTCTCGGGTGGGGCATCTTCCCGAGAGTACTTTCCGGTGAGAAAGCCTCCAGCGAGTGGGCTCCACGGGAGCACGCCCAGCCCTTCCTCACGGCTGGCCGGGAGTACCTCGTGCTCGATGTCGCGCACGACGAGGGAGTATTGGGGCTGGACGCAGTCGAAGCGGGCAAGCCCTTCACGCTCGCTCACGCGGACGGATTTCTCTATCTGCCAGCCGGTAAAGTTGGAGCAGCCGATGTAGCGGACCTTGCCCGCGCGCACCAGATCGTCGAGCGCCGAGAGCGTCTCCTCGATCGGGCTCGAGCTGTCCCAGCAGTGGATCTGATACAGGTCTATGTAGTCGGTGTCGAGCCGCCGGAGGCTGGCCTCGCAGGCTGAGATGATGTGCTTGCGCGAGGCGCCTGAGTCGTTGGGCCCCTCGCCCATCGGGAAGCGGAACTTGGTGGCGAGCACCACGTCTTCACGATAGTCGCGGATGACACGGCCCGTAATCTCCTCGGAGATTCCCCTTGAGTAGACGTTAGCTGTATCCAAGAAGTTGCCGCCAGCCTCGACGAAACGGTCGGTTACACTCTTCGAGGTCTGCTCGTCGGCCTCGTTGCCGAACGTCATGGTCCCTAAGCAGAGCTCCGAAACCATGAGCCCCGTTCGGCCGAGCTTGCGATACTCCATTGAACCTCCTGTGCAGTCAGCCTCCGCGATGACCGCGGAATGGTCTCCAGTCTAGGCAAGAATCTGTTTAAACGCTATGAGGGTCAGGGGGTAGGTCGAGGGGGAGGCGTCAGAAGTTCGGGGTGGACAAGCCCCCGAAGGGGGTGGGGATGGGAGTGGGCGCGCCCCACGATACGGTCCGGCCTTACGGTAACGGGCGCGGTGAACAAACCCCGCTCCCATGAATTACGGTTCGTACCCGAGCGTTGGGATACGTAACCCCGGCACCTGCCCTACTTCTTGCCCTTATTCACCCAAGTGCCTAGAAGGGGAGTTCTCGGAAGTCCATATCCACCATCCTGCATGGCCTTGCCCCTATGCGGGCGGAGATGGCCTATTTACCCGCCCGAGCACCTACAGGGCGATCACTACATGCTGTGGTACTGAATAAAGATGCGTTCCGTATATTAGGGAGGACCGCCTATCTACTGCTCACGTGGGGTTGGCCTCCTCGGAGGAGAGCTCGTCATCCTGGAAACTCTGCTCCTCGGCCTCCAGGCCCTCGAGGGCTTCCGCGACCAGAGGCGGGGCGGGCGTCCCTTCCAGGTGTCCGCCCAGGGCGAGCTGCCTAGCCACCTCCTCAGCTGGCATCTACCTCAGCCGCTCGGGCAGCCGCAGGCAAAACGCCGGACATTCAGGCCCGTCCACGCGACGCATCTTGACTCGTTAGTTACGTTCTTATAGGCTAATGTCAATACATGCTTACATTTAGGGGTGTAGGGATGTGAACAGTAGGAAGCTG
>JALZHG010000139.1 GCA_030914045.1 Chloroflexota bacterium
GCTCGGCACAGGCGGCGACATTAGAGGTGCTGATGCCCAGCACCACGCCGATAGCAAGCAGGGCGAGCAGCAAAAGCCCCCACCTGCGTAAAAAGCGCAGCAAAAACGACGGCTGAAAATAGCTCCTTAAAGTCATCAAATCCTCCTCGACTTCCTTGCATATGGTCGAACGCGCCCGGTTGCCCGCCGGATATGGTCACGCGCACCATTATACAACGGTGTATGGGAACCGGGGAGGCCGGGCGTCAGGCAGTGTATCAGCCACATCCGCAAGATTCTTGCCAGGGCACCTGGATTTTACGTGGCTTGAAGTGGGTTGGGATGAGAATATGCACAGGCGGAAGAGTCGCGTCGAAGAATCTGCCAGCCCGCCGGAAAACCTGTGCCGGTGAGGGTCTGCATTACCGAACAGAAAGGCACGCGTAATCGTAGTAGCGGTAGAAGGCCTTCGGAAACGACAACTAGCTAGCATAATGGAGCAGCTTAATGCAAGAGAGTGAAGCCATCGCCCGCCTGAAGCGAGGGGATATAAGCGGCCTGGAAAGCCTCGTAATGCTTTACCAGGGCCAGGCCCTCCGAGTCGCGTACCTGACTACTCGTGACTACGCCCTCGCGGAGGATGTTGTGCAAGCCTCTTTCTTGCGTGCTTACGAACGCATCGCGCAATTCGACAGCACCAAGCGGTTCGGCCCCTGGTTTATACGTAGCGTCATCAACAGCTCAATCACGGCTGTAAGGCGCGGGCCGGGTCAGTACCTGGAAGTGCAGCCTGAAGATGAAATGGATCTGCCTAGCCCCGACCCAACGTTGATTGAAATGCTGGAGAGGGCCGAGACCAAGAGTGAAATCCTTGCGGCGCTGGACAAACTGCCGCCAAAGGAGCGTGCGGCTATAGTTATGCGCTACTACCTGGACTGGGACGACGCTGAAGTGTCGCAGAGGCTGTCGATACCGGCTGGGACAGTGAGGAGGCGGCTGCACGACGCCCGGAGAAGGTTACGCAAGTTGCTTCCCAGCTACCGGCAGGGGTGATTTGAGGCGGCAAGGAACGTCCTATGCTCCACCGGTAGCAACAGATGAGGAGAAGATCATGAGCAAAGAGTTTGTAAAGAGCGTTCTTATCGAGGACGCTGACCAGAACGTACCGGCCCAAGCTAACCTGTGGCCCGCGATGCACGCGCGGCTCCCGCAGACCACTTACCCCGTCCGCCAGGAGAAGCGGCCGCCTTTCACGTTAAGGCCGCTTGCGCTCGGCGTTGCGCTAACCGTGGTAGTGCTGGTGCTTGGGCTGGTGGCATCCACTAGCCTTACCTTCACGCAGCCCACGCCGGTTAGCGCGGCAGAGTTGCTTACGCGGGTGGAGGAGGCAGCGGCTGATAGCAACGCCGCGCGTGTAAATAGCTTTCACGGGGTGGTCTCCGGCGAGCAGCGCAATTCCGCGTCCGAGGAATTCAGTCAGGTGCGAGAAGAGAGGTGGTATCTCGCGCCGAGTAGCGCGCGCATGGAATCCCACATCACCGCCGCGAATGGGGAAACGACTGTCTTGATGTGGGTGAGCAACGGCAAGACCGGCTGGAGTTACGATCCCTACTTCGGGCGAGCCATGTCGCTCAAGGGGAAAGACCTCAAGGGGAGATTGGGCGCTGCCAGCCTGAACGACTTTCTGAACAGTAGGAGGCTCAAGGATTTCTATAACACCGAGGTCAAGGGTACCGAGCAGGTGGCGGGACGAACGGCCTACATCCTGGAGTCAACCCTCAAGCCCGCGGGCGAATGGCCTCCGGGTACGTCACCCTCGGAGACGGCGCGCATCATGTCCTGGGTTGATACCGAAGCCTTCTTCGTACTACGTCTTGAGGCGTGGGACTCGGCAGGCAACCTCCTCTCCAGGAGCGCGTATGAAAGCTTTGAATTGAACGGGGTAGTGGACCCCGCGATGTTCGATGCCCCGCCTCCAACCCCTACGAAGTAGCCGGGCCGGAGTGTGGGTACCTGTCACCGCAGCGAGTGAAATGAAAAAGAACGGCAATTGTGCCGTTCTTTTTCATTGTAATGAGAAGTTAAGGGTGGAAGAAGAAGGCCACGGCTATAATCGCGTAGGCGGCTAGTAGCTGCACGCCCTCGAACCAGTTGCTCTCGCCGTCCTGCGTGATGGCGTTGACGATGAGCATGGTAGCGCCTATGGCCGCAAGCTCGAACAGGTTGAAGAAGAGGTCGAGCGGGCGGCCAATGAAGAAGCCTATCAACACCAGCACCGGGGCCACGAAGAGCGCCACCTGCAAGGTCGAACCGAGCGCGATGCTCACCGCGAGGTCCATCTTGTTCTTCATCGCCACGACCACGGCGGTCAGGTGCTCGGCGGCGTTACCTATGAGGGCCACCAGGATCACGCCCACGAATAGCTCGGTCATGCCGAACTCGTGCGTCAGGTACTCCACGCCCTCGATCAGTAGCTCCGCCATGAAGGCTACCAGCACCGTGGCCCCGACCAGCACGATAACCGAATGGCGCACACTCCACACGTGGCCGTGCAACTCCATGTGGTCTTCGTCGCCGTACAGGTGCTTATGCGTACGCAGGGAGAAGATAAGCTGCGCCAGGTAGGAACCGAGCAGGATGAGCGCGACGCCGATACTCACTTCTACGCGCAGGAACTCGGTAAGCTGGTTGGCGGGGGTAGTAAGGGCGAAGGCGGCGGGGATGAAGAGGCCCGCCGTGCCGAGTATTAGCTGCGAGGATGACACGCCAGCCGCCGTGCGGTTGAAGACCTGCTTCTCGCGGCCCAGCCCGCCCAGGTAGATCGCCAGGCCCAGCACGAAGAGCACGTTGCCCAGGATCGAGCCTGTAATGGAGGCTTTCACCACCTCGTACAACCCCTTTTGCAGGGCGAAGAAGGCGATAATCATCTCGACCGCGTTGCCGAAGGTGGCGTTGAGCAGGCCGCCGATGCCGGAACCGACCCTCAGCGCCAACTCTTCGGTAGCATGGCCCAGGATTTTAGCAAGAGGGATGATCGCGGCGGAAGCGGTGATGAAGAGCCACATCCCGCCCAGGTGGAGGAACTCTACGGCTAACGCGATGGGGATGAACACCAGCAGCGAGTAAATAGCGATCTGGAGGATAGAGGAGCGGCTCGGCCCTGTAAGATCAAGCCCTATCCAGGCGAGCGCCTTCAGGATGGGCGACCGGGTGGCCTGTTCCTGGGCCGGGGAAATCCTGTCCTCGTCGTGTGGTGTTTGCTTGGGGGCGTTAGGTGGGTTGGTGGGGTTGCCTGGGACGTGAGGTGTTGCCATGCGGTCTCAGTCTCCGGTAGTAGAAGGTAAGTTGTGCGAGTAGCTACTACAGCAAGAAAAGTACCTACGGAAGGGACGATGGACGATGGACGATGGAGGAGTGGTTAGTGGTTAGTGGTTAGTGGTTAGTGGTTAGTGGTCAGATAGCATCCAACCATCCTAATCTTTGCGCGTCCTTTGCGTTCTTTGCGTCTTTGCGTTTTCGTCTCCTACCATCGTCTATCGTCTATCGTCTATCGTCTACATGAGGTAGCGCAGCCAGACGTACACGGTGCTGATGACCAACGAGACGAAGGTGACTATCAGGCCGTACTTGAGGAACTGCATGAAGGTGATCTTGAACCCGGCGCGGTCGGCGAGGCTGAGCACGATTACGTTGGCCGAGGCCCCTACGGCCGTGGCGTTGCCGCCCAGGTCGGCCCCGATGGCGAGGGACCACCAGAGCGGCTCCGGCCTCATTGTGGTTGCCAACTCCTGCACGATGGGCACCATAGTGGCCGTGTAGGGGATGTTGTCCACGATGCCGGAGGCGACCCCGCTGCCCCAGAGCAGGATCATGGCGGTGACCGCCTCGTTGCCCCCGGTCAGATCGAGCATGGCCCTCGCCGCCTGCTGTATCCAGCCCACCTCGACCAGCGTCTCGACTACGATGAACAGGCCGACGAAAAAGAGGAGCGTGGTCCATTCAAGCTCGCTCAGGGCCTCGTGTACTTCGAGGTTGGCGACCAGCATCAGCACGACAGCCCCGCTGAGGGCCACCGTAGCGGCTTCGTAGTGTAGCACCCCGTGCAGCAGGAAGCCCACGATTACCGCGGCGAGGATCAGCATCGATTGGGCGAGCAGCTTCCGGTCGCGTATCACCCCTTCTTCGGGCATCGCGATTGCTTCCGCGCGGTGACGCAGGCTGGTCTTAAGCTCCTTGCGGAAGAAGAGCACGATCATCCCGGCGAAGGCCAGGTACACAATCAGCACTAGAGGCCCCATGTTGAACAGGAACGCCCCGAAGTCGAGGTTGGCGGCGCTGCCGATGATGATGTTGGGCGGGTCGCCTATGAGGGTGGCGGCCCCGCCTATGTTGGAGGCCAGGATTTCGGAGATGAGGAACGGCACCGGGGTGATGCCCAGCGAGTTGGCGACGAAGAGGGTGAGGGGCACCATGAGCACCACGGTGGTGACGTTGTCTAGAAAGGCCGAGGCCACGGCGGTGAGGGTCGAGAGCAGCAGCAGCACGACCACAGGTTCGCCACGCGCTATGTCTATCATCTTCATGGCGGTCCACCGGAAGATGCCGGTGCGGCGCAGCGAGTTGGCGATAATCATCATGCCCGCGAGCAGGAAGATCACGTTCCAGTCAACGCCCTCGAAGGCGTGCTCCTGGGAGATCAGCCCCAGCAGCAGCATCGCCAGGGCACCCGCCAGGGCCACCAGGGTCTTGTGCACCTTTTCAACGATAATCGCCGCGAACGTGACCACGAACACGGCGAGCGCCAGCCATTGCTCCATGCTTTTTTCTCTCTCCTTCCTTCCCCCTACTTCCCGGCAAGCATCAGCAGCAACTCACCCCTCTTACAAGTCAAAACCCCGAGCCGCCGGTCGCACGCTCAGGGTTTCAGATGCACTTTGCTTAGCAACAATGCACCGCTGCCTTGCCGATTATAAGCCACGAAACAGGGCGGGAGCAAGAGGCCCCGCAACCTGGCTGATTCGGTCTCATTATATATTGACATAGTACACTATGTAATGATAGCATAGGGACGCGTTGGGCCTAGTTGCGGCCTGGTTGCGGGCGTCGCAAGACCTGTTTTCTCCGCGCCGTTCCGTCCCACTACTCCCTGTAAGTCACGACCGGGCAGTTGGTGTCGGCCGGGCCTTCGCATACCCAATGACACCCTACGATTACGCTTTATGGAGGAGCAAATGGCTGTAAATCGCTACAGTGGCAGGTTCGGCAGGTACGTTTTCTTTGCAATGCTGGCGCTATTTATGGGTGCCGGGGCTTTGCTGGTGCTGGCCTCCGGGTCGGGCACCGCGCAGGCCGCCCTACCCACCACCAAGTCGAGGTTCCAGAAGCCCGCCGTGCCGGAGCAGGTGAACGCCACCTTCGTAGTCACGAATACCGCCGACAGCGGCCCCGGCTCGCTACGCCAGGCGATCATCAACGCCAACCAGAGCGCCGGCCCCGATGCTATCGAGTTCGACATAGCGGGCACGGGCGTGCACACCATCACTCCCGTAAGCGCGCTGCCGAAGATTACCGACACGGTGCTGATTGACGGCTACAGCCAGGAGGGTGCCACGCCCAATACGTTGGCCGTGGGCGACAACGCGCAGCTAAAGATTGTGCTGAACAACGGCGGAAGTCTGGGTACTTACGGCCTCTGGCTTGAGCCGGATACCTCCGCCAACAGCACTCCTTCGGGCAGCGAGATAAGGGGCCTGGCGATCTCAGGCTTTGGCAACGCCATCCGTGCCAACTCCGCCGGAGGGCCTTTGGATGAGCCTAATAGGGTGAATGCTGCCAGCCCGGAAGGAAATGATGTCGTGTATCCCAACAATATCTGGGTACATGGCAACTTCTTAGGCACCAACGTCACCGGTACGTCCGCCCAGGCGAACTCGTATGGCGTACAGTTCCTGGGGGTGCAGACCTCCACCGTCGGTGGTGGCGCGGCGGCAAACCGCAACCTCATCAGCGGTAACGACCAAAGGGGCGTGAGCATACTCAACTCGACCAGTATTAGCGTCCTGGGTAACTACGTAGGGACCGATGCCAGCGGCATGTCGGCGGTGCCGAACGGTTACGCCGGTGTGGAAGTGATTGGCTCCATCAGCACCACCATCGGCGGCCCGACCCAGGGCGAGCGGAACGTAATAAGCGGCAACCTGTTGAACGGCATCGAACTCTATTCAAGCAACGTGGCCCGGCCCGCGAGCGCCCCTGAGGGAGTAAGTCCCTCAACGGGTGCCACTATGGTCCTGGGGAACTACATCGGCGTCGATGCTACCGGTACGGCAAGCGTGAGCAATGGTCGAGACGGCATCAATATTCACACCCCCAATCTGGTGCTCGTTGGAGGGATGGCTTCGGGCGAAGGCAACGTGATTTCCGGCAACACTAATCACGGCATCTTTATCAGAGGCTCCGAGCTGCCTGGTTCTCCTGGGGCTGCTGGTCCGCAGGCTCCCAGTGGTGGGTCCGGCTTTTCGGTAGTAGTCACGGGCAACAAGATAGGCACGGACCACACCGGTAGCATAGACTTGGGCAACGGGAACGACGGTATCCATGCCGACAGCCCGGTAGGTGTGCTTATCGGTGTAGGCTCGTTAGGTCCCGACTACCGGCCGGATGATAACGACCCACAGCGGCCGGAAGGCGGTGCCGACGGCGCTATGGACCCCGGATTTAACCTCATATCTGGCAACGCCAGCGACGGCATCGAGTTCACAGATGTGCTCAACGACGACGGGGCCTACGGACCGCAAGCCCCTGCGGGCGAGGAATATGGTAACTACATATCGGGCAACTTTATCGGCACCAACATTAGCGGTACCGCCGCTATCTCAAACGCCGGTAACGGCATTTACCTGTACGGCAGCGAGCAGTTGCCCACGCTTATCGGCGGTAGGGCGTATAACCTTATCTCAGGCAATGGCGCGAACGGTATCATCATCGAGGCCTACGATTCGCTCGTTTTGTACAACGCCATAGGCACCAACATTAGCTTCACTGGGACTATACCGAACGGCCAGGACGGCGTGCTCGTGCTCGGCTCGAACAATGACATAGGTGCTTACGATGAGATTAGGGGGCCGGCGCTGCCTGGCGGCAAGTCCAGCCTGTCACCTGATGGCAAGGGTGGGAGCGAACCCGCGAATATAATCTCCGGGAACCGAGACGACGGCATTCAAGTCGCAGGGGCCACCAATACCCGTATCTTCGGCAACGCCATCGGTACCGATGTCGATGGCATGGAGGCCCTGCCCAACGGTGGGCACGGGGTGCATCTAATGAATGCCTCGAACACCCAGATTGGCACTTCGGGGCTTCTATTAGGCAACATCATATCGGGGAATGAAGGCGATGGCATCAATATCAACCCCACTACTTACGCAAGGCCGTCGGGCGCGCCACTGGCCCCTGCGGGTTGCTCGAACTGTCGCAATTCGATACAGGGTAACCGCATCGGCATCGATGCCACCACCGAAGGGGCGCTGGGCAACGGCGGCGCGGGCGTACGGGTGATTGACGCCACGGAAACGCTAATCGGTACCTTCATCGGCAAAGGGAGCGCGTTCGCCGCCGACCCTCTCGCCGCTGAAGGTGACGGCTATCCGCCCGCTCCCCCGCCCGGCTCCAACGTGATCGCCCACAACGGCGAGGATGGCGTAGTGATTACGGGCAACCCTGCCAACGGGGCCTCGGTCGTTGGCAACGAGATATACCTGAACGGGGAAGAGGCTGCCACTGACGACCTGGGCATTGACCTGGCGAACGATGGCGTGACGCTCAACGACAACTGCGACCCCGACGTGGGGCCTAATACGCTGATCAACTTCCCGGTGATCCAGGGGGTGGCGGTATCGGGCACCCAGACCATCATCACCGGCACGGTCAACACGATTACGAGCACGGATATGCTGGTGCATGTCTACTCCAACATCGCATGCGACCCGTCCGGTTACGGTGAAGGACAGACGCCGTTAGGTATGGGGTTCGTGAGCACCACGGTGGATAGTTGCACCGTGCCGTTCACCGTCACCCTGGACTATGTGTTGCCGGGGAACCTTTACATCACGGCCCTGCTCACTAACGAGGAGTACAACACCTCGGAGTTCTCCGCCTGCTACCCGTTCGGCATAGTGCCAACCACAGCTACCCCCACGGCGAGCGCTACGGCGAGCGCCACGAACACCAGCGCAGCCGCCACTTCGACGGCAACGACAGCAGCCAGCAGCACGGTTGTGGGTGCCACGAGCACACCCATGCCAATAGCCACGGCTACAGCCACAGTGTGCACGGTCAACTTCCCCGACAACCAGCCGGGCGACACGTTCTACGAGTACATACAGTGTCTTGCCTGCCGGGGTATAGTCACAGGCTACCCTGATGGCATGTTCCACGCTGAAAGGAATATAACCAGGGGGCAGATATCGAAGATGGTGTCTAACGCTGCCGGGTTCAACGAAGACCCAGGCGAGCAGATATACGAGGATGTGCCTCCAGGTTCTACTTACTACGTTTACATCAACAGGCTGACTAATCGGGGTATCATGTCGGGGTATCCTTGTCCTGAGAGGCCGGGCGGCGGGGACTGCGATCCTGACAATCCTGTGATATTCCTGCCGAACGCTAACGCTACAAGGGGGCAACTCTCCAAGATAGTGTCTAACGCTGCTGGCTACAACGAGGCAGTGTCGGGGCAGTTCTACGCAGACGTACCGCAAGAGGGGCAGGGCAGCCAGTTCTACGAGTGGATCATGCGCCTCACCAACAGGGGTGTCATGTCAGGATACCCGTGTGGTGGACCTGGTGAACCCTGCGATGGGCAGAACCGCCCCTACTTCAGGTGGAACGCTCAGGTGACGAGGGGACAGGCTTCCAAGATAGTGGCTAACACCTTCTTCCCCAACTGTGAGGACCCTGTGGTAGAGAAGTAGTTGTTAGGCAGGCATCGCAATCAGGAGGGGAGGCCACTCGGCCTCCCCTCCTCGTTCCAGGACGCGGCAATGGTGTAACCACAGTGGTTACAATTGACAGCCGCTTCTACCTCTGCTACAATCCTGACAGCTAGGTCATCGCTACCACACAAGTACATATTACATCCATTAAACCGCATTAAGCTCTCCTCCCAAGCAGCGTATGCTCTAGCCTGTTCGTCGAATAACCAGGTACCTCGCGCTCTGTGGTATTCGCACTCTCCTGAGGGGTAAGTACCGCGTGAAAAACAGCCCTACACTCAAGTATGAGTGGGGCACGCGCGGTTTGGGCGTCTTACCTCGCTGTGAGTTCGATACCTTCCAGGAACGTGATGTTACCCTTTCGGCATAAAAGGAGATAGTTCTATGAAAGAAGTGAGTTTGCAAGGGAGAAGTTGGAAGCCGTGGGCCGTCCTGTTGATGCTGGCGTTCGTGGCGACCTTGTCCGCGGGGGCGGCCTTCGCTGCCATGCCGACCAACAAGGGCCTGCCAGCGGCACCTAACGCGCCCCACGCCATCCTGTATGACCAGTATGGCACCCCCAACGCAGCTGTCTTTTCTTACTGTAGTGGTACTGACTGCAACGAAACCCGTTACAGCCAGGTGGCCGATGATTTCATAGTGCCTGGTGGTCAAACGTGGACCGTTACCGAAATTGACGTGCAGGGCAACCTTATCGGTGGCGCTACTGAGCCAGGTTCTTTCAACGTCTTCTTCTACCAGAATACCGGTACCATTCCCAACGGCCTTCCCTCTACCCCGGTTTACAGCTACACCACCGGCACCTCCTACGTCACAAGCGGCGGTGCATATACCATCACAATCCCATCCACGCTTCTGACTGAGGGTACATATTGGGTGTCGGTGCAGGCCAATAGGAGCGTGTCAGGTAATAACTGGCAGTGGGGCAGTCAGGCTACCCAGGTGAATAGTGGCGCGGCACTACGTGGCACTCTCTGCAACAACACCACCTGGACTCGTAAGCCCGCCTGCTTTGGCGGGACCTATAGTGACTCCCCTGACCAAGTCTTCCGGCTAGTGGGCACCGCGGACGTGGATGCGACCGCCACGCCCACCAATACGAACACGCCTACGCAGACAGCCACAGCGACACACATACCGCAGCCCGAACTATATTGCCAGATTACCGGCGCGAGTGACCCCATCCAGTCGACTACGAATTTCGGTAGTCAAACCGCCGATGATTTCGTGGTGCCTGCCGGTCCTGGCTGGAGTATTACCCAATTAGATATACATGGAGCTCTTAGCGGAGGTGTTACCGAGCCACCTTCGTTCAACGTGTACTTCTACAATGACAGCGGCACCTTACCGGGCACCAGTGTCGTTACTTACACCGGCCAGACGTATACAAAGAACGTCAGCACGGGCATCTATACGATCAATATCCCTGCGACCGATCTTGCTCCAGGCAGCTACTGGCTATCGGTACAGGCTCAAGGCGGTAGTAACTGGTTCTGGTCTGGTAGAGACCCACAAACCAACGACGGGGCTGCCATTCGTGGCGGTTCGTGCGGCGTCAACTGGGTTGACAGAAGTAGCTGCGGCGCGACGTCGCCCTATACTACCCAGGACCAGGCGTTCTGCGTGCGCGGCGCTGATATACCCACGCCTACAGTAACAAGCACCTCAACCAGCACCTCAACTAGCACGGCTACGCAGACCAGCACAGCTACTAACACGGCCACCCAGACGACTACCTCTACCTCAACCAACACACCCACGGGCACCTTCATCCCACCCAGCAGCACTGCCACTACCATACCCTCGTCCACCAACACAGCCGTGCCCTCATCCACGAATACCTCCGTAGCTGCTAGCTCCACGGCTACGACAGCAGCCAGTAGCACGGTTGTGGGAGCCACTACCACAGCAGTAGCAACAGCCACGGTGTGCACGATCAACTTCCCCGACAACCAGCCGGGTGACACCTTCTACGAGTACATACAGTGTCTAGCATGTAGAGGCATCGTCACAGGCTACCCTGATGGTATGTTCCACGCTGAAAGGAATATAACCAGGGGGCAGATATCCAAGATGGTGTCTAACGCTGCTGGCTTCAACGAAGACCCAGGTCCTCAAATCTACCAGGACGTGCCACCAGGCTCTACTTACTATGAGTACATCAACCGTCTCACCAACAGGGGCATCATGAGTGGCTACCCATGTCCTGAGCGTCCTGAAGGTGACGACTGCGATCCTGACAACCCTGTGATCTTCTTACCCAATGCCAACGCTACAAGAGGACAGCTAGCCAAGATAGTGTCGAATGCTGCTGGCTTCAACGAGGCGGTAAGCGGGCAGTTCTACGCTGACGTACCGCAAGAGGGGCAGGGCAGCCAGTTCTACGAGTGGATCATGCGCCTCACCAACAGGGACGTGATGTCAGGATACCCGTGCGGCACCGCACCTGGAGAGCCATGTGTCGCTGGGAACAGGCCCTACTTCAGGTGGAACGCCCAGGTGACGAGGGGGCAAGCGGCCAAGATAGTGGCTAACACCTTCTTCCCCAACTGCGAGGACGTTGTGCCAGTGAACTAAGAGCTAAGTGCCTGAAAACAAGAACGCAGTACCATCTGATGGTACTGCGTTCTTGTTTTCAGGCTTTCCGGCTTTTCGCAGGCGCTGCTTCTACCGGCCATTAGCAGTTAGGATGTGGCCTGAATGTTCCTCTTAGCTTTACGTCTTCGAGGTGCTAGAGACTTCCTTCTTCTTCTTTTTCTTCTCAGCCTTTTTCGGACTCTTGTCGCCCATGATCTAAATCCTCCTGTTTGGTTCCGGGTCGTGCTATCTCATTATAGCACGGTGTCTCACGCGCTCAAGGGTTAGCTGCCTTGCAGCACGCGCACGTATGTGTCGGGGTCCACGTTGCCACCGCTTACGACCAGGCAGACTCGCTTGCCCTTGAATATGTCGGGTTGGGCGAGCACCGCGCCTACGGATAGCGCGCCGGTCGGCTCGACCTTGAGGTTGGCGAAGGCGTAGAGCGTGCGCAGGCCCTCGGCTATCTTCTCCTCCGGCACCTCGATGATGCGCTTGAGGCCGTCGCGTATAAGCTCCCAGTTGAGGTTGCCCACGCTCAAGGTGCGGGTGCCGTCGGCTATGGTCATCGGCTCGGCGTCCAGGCTCACCAGGCGGCCCTCACGCAGCGATTGGGCGGCGTCGTTGCCCAGCAGCGGCTCCGCGCCTATGATTTCCAGGTCGGGTGCCAGTATGTCGCGGGCCACTATGATGCCTGAGATGAGGCCACCGCCTCCTATGGGGCAGACTATGTAGTCGAGCGGCTGGTCGGGGGTGTGCAGGCGCTCTATGATCTCTTTGCCGAGCGTGGAGTTGCCCGCTACCACGCGGTAGTGGTCGTAGGGCGGGGCGAAGAAGGCTTCGGGGTGCTCGGCCCGCACTTCGGCTATGCGCTCCTGGCGGCTCTTGGTAGACACGTCCAGCAGCTCTATCCGCCCCCCATAAGCCTTTATCGCGTTCTGCTTGGACTTCGAGGAGGTGCTGGGCATAATGACCGTGCACCGCTTGCCCAGGAGCATGCAGGCGTAGGCTACCCCCTGCCCGAAGTTGCCGGAAGAGGCTGTGATTACGTCCTTTTCCTCCACTTCGGCCAGCAGGTTGTAGGCCGCGCGGAACTTGAAGCTGCCCGTTATCTGCAACGTCTCGCTCGCAACCGTCACGTCGGCGCCGAGCGCCTGGTCGAGCAGGTGGGTGGACTGGAAGGTGGTCGGTCTGACGAATTGCGGCAGCCTGTCCCACACCTGCCTGATGTACTCTTCGGTCAACTTCTCGCGCATGTCGCCTCCGGGGGATTGGGTTTGCTCCTGATATAATACACGCTGGGGCGTGAAACGTGAAACGTGCGGAGTGACGCGTAACTCGTAACTGGTAATTGGAGATACATGGTACCAGTTACTAGAAGCTATGCTAAGAACAACACTATCGAGCATCAGCACATGGCCCCACCATGTCATTTCGAACGCAGTGAGAAATCTCGTCCTCTATGCAGGTGTGGCTCTTTGCTCACGAGATTC
>JALZHG010000337.1 GCA_030914045.1 Chloroflexota bacterium
GCGGAGGTGTTGGCACAGGCGCTCTGAAAAAGTGGCCTCAAGGAGGCCAAAAGGCGCATATCATCATAGTCGGCAGGGGCTAGGTACCTCGATCATCGCTCCTGGGGGATTAGGCTGAGGCGCGTATCTATGCCCTTTGCTCGCAAATGGCTTCCATGAGAAGGCCTCCATTGTCAAAGGTCAACGTGGTGACCGAAGCAGAGACAAAGGCCGCGAAGAGAACGCCTCTTGCCACGCTTCCATTCGCTGTGAATACGCTATAGGTGGTTGCGGGCGACGCCTCGGACCGACCTGACCCATCCATCCGCCGGACCGGAGAAGATGCCTTGAGAGTGACCCGTCGGTCGGTCTAAGGCGCCGCCTCGCAGCCGCCCGGGACCGGGGCGTGACCTCATGGGAGCTTGCCGAAGACGAGGCTCGTCACAGTATCGTCCGTTCTCCGGATCATCGGGCCAGGAGTAGTAGTGACCGCAACACCGAAAGGAGCAACGGACGTCGTGATGACCGGCATACGAAGCCCCGAGAGTGCGGAAGTCGAGGTGGTCTTGGGTGTGGACACGCACCTCGACTTCCACGTAGCGGGGGCCCTCGACACCTTGGGCAGGCGCCTGGGTGAATTGACCGTGCCGACGACCACCGAAGGCTACGAGAGACTCCTTTCCTGGGCTGAAGACTTCGGAGCTCTCAGGTGCGCCGGGGTCGAAGGCACCAGCAGCTACGGCGCCGGGTTGGCTCGCTACCTGAGTGCCGCGGGGGTCGCGGTGGCGGAAGTCGAGAGGCCCAAGCGCCGTCACCTCAGGCGCAACGGTAAGTCCGACCCTATCGACGCCGAGGCTGCCGCCCGGACGGTGCTGGCCGGCGAGACGGCAGGCACGCCCAAGAGCGCGGACGGTCGCGTGGAGATGATCAGGGCTCTGAAGACCGCCCGTCGCTCTGCGGTAAAGGCCAGGGGCCAGGCGGCCAACCAGCTACAGGCCCTCGTGGTCACGGCCCCGGACGCCCTGCGCGATCGCCTGCGCTGGCTCTCGACCAGGAGGCTCGTCGCGGCCGCCTGCCGCTTTCGTCCAGGCACTCAGCCCGAGACCCCGGAGGCGGCAACTAAGCTCGCGCTCCGTTCGGTGGCCCGCCGTCACCAGGCCCTCTCGGAGGAGATAGCCGAGTTGGACATTCAGCTCGATCGGCTGGTGGCTGAGGCCGCCCCGGAGTTGCTCGCCCTGCCGGCTGTCGGCACCGACCACGCGGCGACACTATTGGTCGTGGCCGGGGACAATCCCGAAAGGTTGAGGAGCGAGGCTTCCTTCGCCAGCCTCTGTGGAGCATCTCCCGTAGAAGCCTCCTCCGGCAAGGTGGTGAGACATCGCCTCAACCGAGGTGGCAACCGGGATGCCAACCGTGCCCTGCACATGATCTGCATGGTGCGAATGGGCTCCGACCGGCGCACGCGCGAGTACGTGGCTAGGCGCACCGCGGAGGGCAAGAGCAAGCGCGAGATCCTGCGGTGCCTAAAGCGATACGTCGCTCGCGAGGTCTACCGCGTGCTGGTGGTGGCCGTCGAAGCATCTCCATTGACGACAGTGTACCTGGAAGCGTCATCGGGACGGTTATCCGTTATGTCTTGACTATGGGAGCGTCGCTCTAAGCTCCTTTATACGATGTCCGTTCAGTAGCACCGATGACACCCCCGTGCGCGGGAGCCGCTCCGCATACAGCCGGTTGTGCACCACGTTGTAGCGGGGCTTCAGGGACCCTATTTGCTCCACTTCTTGCCGCGCGGCGGTTTCCAGGTCCGCCACGGTATCGGTTTCTATTTTCGCAACCTTTGACCACCAAAAGGGATTGCACCCTGTGTGCTCCGAAGCGTTGCGCCGGGACCTTGGTTATGCTCACGTAGAGCAAATTGTGCTCGGCGTTGTAGAGCCTGTAGATGGTGTAGCCCCGTGTCTCCACCGTCGCGGCTACTCCTCTACCAGTTCTCTGGTACTTATCCCGAGCGCCGCCGCCAGTTTCCGCAGCGTGCTAACCCTGGGCTCTGTTATGTCGCCGCTCTCAATGCGGCGAATGGTCATAATGCCCACCCCGGCTTCCCTTGCCAGCTCCTCCTGGGTGAGCGCAGCCCGTCTTCTTTCTCGCTTTAGCGTGTCCTTTAGCGCCACCATAACCCTCTCCATTTTTGCTCAACCTCCTGTCGTCGCTCAACAATTTTTCAGTATTGTACCAAAAAACGTCGCGCAGTAGTCGATTAGTAGTCGATTAATAGTCGATTAGTAGTCGATTAGTGGTCTAAGCTGTGCAACAGAAGCAAAGAGCAGCCGGGCGACGGGCAAAGTGCAAGGGGTACACGATTCTCCACCGACCCGGGCTCTCTAAAGCACAAACAGGGTTTAACAACCCCCTCTTAAGAGCCGGGTTCGCGGCGTTATTGAGACTCGCACTAGACCAGCCCGGCGCTGACAGAGGGTATGCTGGGCGACCTGCTAGGTGGCATCGCGTTGACGGAGCGGGTAACGGGTGAAGAGGGCCCCGGCCCGGATGAAATCATGGCGCTAAACGCTGAATACCATGACAATCAGCTATGGGAGGAGAAGTACTCACTCTATGACTCCGGCACCAAAGCACAGGTGCCATTCGAGGCCTACGCGGCTCGGAGCGGAGAAGTTGTTAGCGCAATCGTGGATTATTCCTTCCCGAGCGTAGAAATCCGCGGGGATACGGCGGAGGTTACTCGGGTTTACGGCTTCGAAACCGAGAGTAATCATGAGGACCGCCGTGAGGTGCAGCCGCTCATCCGCGAAGATGGGCAGTGGAGAATAGTGCTAACCCCAGAGCAACTTGCGTTCTACACCTCCGCTAGCTCCGCTAGTGCCGGTGCAACGGCGGAGTAAGGGGGCAGATGGTTTACTACCGAGCCACGCTGGCCGTGGTGCTTCTCGCCACGGCCACAGGCTCACTGTATATGCTATTTACGTCGTTCTGAAAGGAGAGCAAATGCAGGGCATTTGGAATCAGATGGTCCGATGGGTTTTCTGGCTGGCGGTGGAATGGCCGATGAAGATAGCGCGGATGGCGTACAGGGGGAGCGAGGGGACGGCGAAGGTCGCCGTTAAAGGGGCGCAGGCCGGGCGGGCTACGCAGGACACCGCAGAAGACGAGCCGGTTGCTCCCATGTCCAGGCAGGGGCAGAAAGACCGCAAGGATTACGCGCTTATCCTCGATGCCTTCGAGGGGCACCTGATAGAGCTAGAGGATATGGCAGCGCTCTCGGAACCGGTGCGGGAGATTGTGGTGTTTCCCGACGACTACCCCCAGAGCGACGTCGAACGCGCCCGGCGAGCCTTGCGTGAGGGCGAAGAGACATTATCCC
>JALZHG010000338.1 GCA_030914045.1 Chloroflexota bacterium
AATTTAAGGAGGCCGCCAAGGAGCATGGCGTCCCGGTAGAGCTTCTGATGGCCATGGGTTGGGTCAACACCCGCTGGGAGATGCCCTCGCCGGAGGCCAACGAGTATGAGAAGGGAAACCTACACGGCTGGGGTTCCTACGGGATCATGGCCCTGGTGAAGAATCCTTTCTCGGACACCTTGGGCGAGGCCTCCAGGCTCACCGGCATACCCGAAGAGAAGCTCAAGACCGATCGCGCGGCGAACATCCGGGGTGGAGCGGCACTACTGGATAGTTCCTTGGGGGCGCAGAGGCCCTCGCGCCTTGGAGGCTTCTTCGGGGCGGTTGCCGGTAGGGGACGGGCCTCGGGCGAGAACTATCAGGCGGTGGCGGGTATAGGGGGCGGAAAGCTCTACGCCGCACAGGTCTTCGAGGCCCTGCAGAGAGGTGTTCCGGAAGAGAAGCTCACGTCCGGCGAACGCCTGTCCCTTGAGGCAAGGAGCTTGACCGATAGGATCGGGGCACCCTGATGGCCCGTAAACCGCCCGTTGTCTGGTACCCCGCACACCGGTCTAATTACACGGCGGCCAACCGCCGAGCGCCGCAGATAGACAAGATAGTGATCCACGTGACCCAGGGCTCTTGGTCCTCGGCAATAAACTGGTTCCAGAACCCCTCCTCTGATGTCTCCGCCCACTACGTCGTCCGCTCTCACGACGGCAAGATAGCCCAGTGCGTGAGCGACATCAACATCGCCTGGCATGCTGGCAACTGGCCCGTCAACCGCATCTCGATAGGCATCGAGCACGAAGGCTTCATGAACGACCCCAAGTGGTTCACCCCGGAGATGTACCGCGCCTCGGCAAAGCTGGCGGCCTACCTATGCAGGAGGTACCGCATCCCGATAGACCGTAGGCACATAGTAGGACACAATCAGGTGGCTTCTACGCCGTGCCCTGGTCGCTGGTGGTGGTGGGACGACTACATGAAACGCGTGCGGCGGTTCGCCTGAGAGGTGATCGCGAGCGCACTCGGGCGAGCCCTTGCGGTCTACCGGAGATCTCGAACGCTTCGGCTCAGCGGAACGGCCTCGCCGGCGCGGCGGGCATAACACCGGTGCTTCGATCGTCGTCGGGGGGGATGAGTTGGCGCAACCCGCGACCCTGGAGCGAAAGCGAGGACCCAGAATTCGCCCCAAAAGGACGAAGGTCGTCTCGCTATACACCAGGCCGCCCGGGGACACGGCGACCATCTGCTTAGATGAGTTGGGGCCGGTGAGCCCCCGTACCGGGCTGGTCGCCGGACGGACACCGCATCAAGGCGCCCCTGGAGTATGGCCGAGGTCCCGAGAAAGTTTCGGTCTACGGCGCGTTGCGGGTGCGAGACGGCAAGGCTCTCACGCTCACCGCCCCCGCGCGCAACACTAAAGGTTACTTGCGGTTGCTCGAAGCGGTTGCCCAAGCAAACCCGACCGGCGACCTTTACCTGATCACCGACAACCTTTCGAGCCACAAGAGTCCACCCATCCGGGAGTGGCTGGAGAAGCACCCGCGGGCGAAGCAGGTCTTCATACCCGTAGGGGCGTGCTGGCTCAACCTGCAGGAAGCATGGTGGCGGCTGTTTCGGCGCGAGGCCCTGGCAGGACAGAGCTTCGCCGATGCGGAGGACATTGTGTTGGCCACGAGGGTCGCCACAAAACAGCTCAACCTCCGGGCGAAACCGTGGGTTTGGGGTCGTCTACAGAAGCCCCGACGGCACCGGCGGCGGTCCTTTGTATTCCGTCTTCGAGGAACGGAGCAATAGTCTAGACTTTCACGCACCGATCACGACAGACCTCGGCGATAAAATAACACATGTTACCAATATCTTAACGTGATTGTCGCCGTTCTGAAATCAAGCCGGGGTACTGTATCGGTAGAGACTAAAGGCTAAATAGAGAATGTCTTGCCGAAGAGCCAACGGTTGTGTGTATTGGTTACGCTATCGACTGTGTTGGCTTTTCTTGCCGCCGTGAGCGCTCCGTAGTCTCTAGAGGCGATCTCAGCATCCCTAGTGAAGAACCAACCTGCTCTATGGAGGAAGTAATGATCATGAATTGGCTAGGCCACAAACGGCTCGCTTGCCTGGCAATCCTGGGCCTTATGCTGTTGGCGCTGGGAGCAACTCCAGCACAGGCCACGGCAGAGGCTACTGCACAGGCCACCGTAGTAACGGACACACTGCAGAATGTCCGTTTCGGAGATCATGCAAGCTTCGAGCGAGCGGTCATAGACCTAGGACACGATCGGATACCCGGACAATTCGCTCCTACCTTCTCTTCGTCTTATAGAGATGGCGACTGGATAGCAAAGGTCAAGCTTCCCGCGGTAACAGCGACCTCCAAGACCGATGGCGCCGGTCTTGGGCGGGCAATCTCCAAGTATCACGTGGTGCGCTCGCCTGGAACCACCGCAGGCCTGTTCGTAGATTTCCACCTCATAGGTGCGGCCAGGTCTGTAGATGTGTTCAAGCTGGATAATCCTGCCCGCATCGTGATAGACGTAACCCCCGGTGGAATGGCGCTGTTTCCCAGACCCGTGGCCGGAGCGCACACGGTGGTCACCAAACCTCGTGTGGGCAATCTGGTCGGCCCCGGAACCTTCACGGTAAGAGGCTACGGCAGACCGTTTGAAGCCAGCGGAACCTGGCGCATAAAGGATGCCAGCGGCAGCGTCGTTAGGCAGGGCACCTACACGACAAATGATTGGACTGAGACCTGGGGATCTTTCACGTTTTCGGCCAGTTACCCGGTAAGCCTCAGCGGTGAGAACGGCACGCTCCAAGTGGGTGAGTTCTCACCGAAAGACGGTACTTTTGACGGGGTTTCAGTTCCCTTGAAGTTCAGGTAATCCGTTTAGTAGGGGCCAGGGCTTCAGGATCTGGCCCCCTACAGCGGATTGCGATAAGGGTATTGGTCTACATGGCCAGGCTCTGTTAGAGCATACTCTAGCAGAACCTATCGTAGGCGCGTCGATATTGCTCTACATCTTGGCTGAAAGGAGCACAGTCACATCTTCTCTAGGAGAAGGCTGTTGACACCTTACACTGCCTATGGGATCCAATAATTATGAGAGCCTGTTTGGTAAGTGACAGGGTTAGACTTGAAGAAGCCAAATCTGCTTCCTTTCCACGCAGAACAGCCTCCTATGGGCCGTATTTGCGGGGTAGCTTCCTTCGTTTTCGAAGTGTTTCTACCGAAGAAAAGCTATCGAGGGAGATCCTCTGCGTACCCCAGAACGTCAGCAGGTTTAACCTTCACCTTTGCCAAGCAGGCTCTTAATTGAGGTGTAGATAAAGCGGCACGATTTCCGGTGGTTGCCGACGTAAACGC
>JALZHG010000339.1 GCA_030914045.1 Chloroflexota bacterium
CCTACATGTGTGTTGCAAGGTTTAGATGTGTGTCTGGCGAATTAGCTCGACCTCTGCCAGCTTCTCTTCAAGAGGAATTCAAGCGGGACATACTAACGATCAAGCCCGCCGGCTGCCGGGAGCGCGGCGAGGATTCACGCCGAGAAAGGGAGGTGCATCGCAGTCTATGTCGCTTGCTTGACGAACTCAGCGATAGCAACGTCATTGCGCGCGGCAATTAAGGCTTCTAGTGGGGCGCGCTGATCAGGTGTGAACTCGGGCGAGGTAATCGCTCCGAAAGCCATGGCGTCGGATGCGAAGTGCTCGGCGGCTTCGGGCAGGCTGTCGGGTCCGCTCAGGCGAAACGACGTCGAGGCGAGCGGGCCAAAAAGCAACGCCCGGGCGAACTCTGGCCACTCGTGCAACTCGGGCTCCACGCCCGCTTCACGGGCAAACAGGAGCGCCATCATATCCATAAGTTGCTGCTGCGGCTGACCACGCCGCGCCCGATAAGCAGTCAGGCCGGCCTCCATTTCCTCGCGCGAGGGCGCGGGCCGGACGCCACTCCACGTATAAGCGATCCAGCGGGCCTGCAACTCCAGCACGGGAAAGTAAGGGCCAATCAACTCGAAGAGCCCCAAAAACGCCAGACCAGCCAGGTCGGGATGAAAAGTGGATTTGTAGAGGTCGATGTGATGGGCGTCGAGGTCGAGCGTGCGGCGAACTTCCTCACTCAAGAAGGGCACATCCAGGTCGTATCCTGTGCCGAAAATGATGGCGTCGATTTGTTCTACGCTCCCGTCGACGAAACGGACGGTTTGGCCCTCGACCGCACCGATCCAAGGTTTGGGTACGATGTGGCCTTCAGCCACGAGCGGCAGGTAGTGCTGGGACAGGGATATTCCGGCCTCCAAGACGTTATCTGCGGGCCTTAGCGCGCCGAATTGCTCGGGACTACCACTGGTGCGCAGCACAAACTCCTTCAGCCCTTGGGCGATGCTCTCCATCGGCATAACCTCTGCCGACAGCACCGCAAATCGCGTGAACGCTACATGATCCGCCGGCACGCCGGCTAGCAGTTTTTGGAAGATGTAGCGCTGGCGGCGAAAAGTCGAGACGATGGGCGTACGCCCGTGCATCGCCAGATCGCTCGCGATCTCGAGGGCGCTGATGCTGCCGCCAGCTACCAGCACGCGTTGGCCCCGATAGCGCTCGGGATCCCTGTAATGAAACGTGTGGGTTACGCCGCCCGGACCAGAGAACGAATCGAGGCCCGGCACGGGTGGAATCAAGGGCTTGTTGTAGCGACCTGAGGCCACGATTACGTAAGGAAAGGTTTCCATTTGCGGTTCTCCGTCCTCAGGTACGAAGCGAACCATCCACCCACTGCCGGACGAGTCACGCTCGATGAGTTCGATCCGCGTTCGCACTCGGATGTGGGGCATAAGGTCAAAATGCGCTGCGTATCGTTGCAGATAGCTGAGCATCTCTTGCTCGCTAGGGTACACAACTGTGTCCGGCTCGTGCTGGAAATCGCTGAAGCACGTCATCACACGGCTTGTGTTGGTGGGCATCGACGGCCACACGCCGCTGTGGGAAGCGCGGGCATTCCACTGCCCGCCAATGCTGTCACTCTGCTCGAAGAGAGTAGGCTCGAAGCCCTGCTCTTTCAGATACTTGGCGACAACAAGTCCCGCCGGCCCGCCTCCAACGATGGCCACCTTCCCTCGTAGTCCGTTCTGCCGATCCATTTTCGATCCTCCGAGTCGCTACCAGATGTGTGCTGCACGGTTGGGGAGGTAGAACGAAGACCATCTGAGCCCCGGCCTAAAGGAGAATCATATGGCCCGCACCAAGCATATCCCAAGGTTCGCCGTCTTGGAAGAGGCTATAACCGTCTTGTTCTGCGAGATCGACGACGCCTACACGCACCTCAACCCTCGAGGAGGGCGGTATTCTTCGCTCAAGCGGCTCTCTGACTCCGAGCTCCTCACCCTAGCTATCTTTCAGCAGCTGTGAGGGGTAGAGTCCGAACGCTCCTTCCTGCGCGAAGCCGCCCGCTTCTTTCCTCACCTCTTCCCGGGCATGGTCGGGCTGGCCCCCTCCTCATTCCATCGCCGCCTTCGCAAGTTAAGGTGCTTCTTGGAGCTCTTGAGGCGGGAGGTCCTGCCAGAGCTGACGGGGGATCCCGAGACCTGATCATGGATTCGACCTTGCTTCCGGTGCTGCACGCCAGGCAAGTTGGGCAGTCCGCCGGCTTCGACGGGGCGGCTTGGGTAAGGTGGGGCTCCTTTTGCGTCTACGGGGTGAAGCTGCATCTATTGTGCACCACCAACCGGGTACCCATCTCCTACGAGCTGACTCCGGCAAACGTAGTAGAGGTCGGTTTTACGGAGGAGTTGCTCGCCGAGGCGAACCTGGAAGATGGTCTCACCCGCAGGCTGCTCGGAGACCTCGCCTACCGAAGCGGGCAGCTGGAGGAGGACTTGGCGGAGTGTGGGATCTTATTGGTGACTGAGCGAGCCGACCAGCGACGCGGGGTCAGGCAGCAGATAGAGATCGCCTTCGCGAGCCTGAAGAGAATCTTCGAATTGGGCGAGACGTTGGCGACGACCCTGGTGGGGCTGAGCACCAGGATCGCAGCCAAGATCACTGCCTATACCTACGCCTTCTTGGTCAACCGGCGTCTGGGTCGTCCTCAAGGCCGGATCAAAGACTTATGGGCATGAACCTAGCAACACTCATCTAGTGCACCTACTCTCTGTTCATGCTAGTGGGTAGCGATGAATCCGCGATGAACCCCCAGGGGCAGCTTTATTCGCCCAAGTGCCCAGAAGTATGGAATTCTCGGAAGTTGGCATGGCCCCGGTCCTATGCCGAGCGATGTTCTTATGTACAGACAGGGGCTTCGTGGTCAGGCGTACATAAGAGATCGATAAAACCCTACTGAGGATTACCAGACGCTACCGAGCTCGAGCTGCCTAGAGCGTTTTGCATAACTATTGATCGGCTGAGATACTCAGCACATGAGAGCCTATTCGATGGATCTGAGGAAGAGGGTGCTTGCTGCTGTCGACCGCGGTACGCCCAGAAAAGAGATAGTCCGCACCCTGGGTGTCTCTGAGCCCACCATAAGGCGCTATCTGAGGCTCAGGAGGGAGACGGGATCGGTGGCACCCAAGCCTCCTCCTGCTAAGCGTACCTTCTCAATCGGCCAGAGCGTAGAGCAGAAAAGAGCCTTGTGGAAGCAGCTCGAAGAGCACTACGACGCTACTCTTGAGAAACATTGCCTACTCTGGGAGAGAGAGCAAGGAGATAAGGTCTCCATCTCCACCATGAGCCGGGCGATACGCAGGCTCGGTTGGACG
>JALZHG010000140.1 GCA_030914045.1 Chloroflexota bacterium
CCACCTGTAGAGCGTCGTCCAGCGGCCGCGGGGAGAAGTCTAACCAGCGCACGGGACCGGCCACGATGAAGCGGGACATACCTAGCATCACGTCGTGCATGCCGGGCGAGAGGGTGTGGGGGTCGCGGAAGGGCCAGCGCATGCCACTCCCGGCCCCGCCCGTCGCCAGGTGCGCCCACGTCATGTTGTGGTAGTATTCGTTCTCAAACTCGGTGGTAGGGCGCTTCCGGGTGTGCATGTAGCCGAAGATAGGGCCGCTCTCGGTGTCCATGTAGGGGCGCACGTCGGCCATGTTGGCGTAGGCGAAGCGCACCGCGTCGCGCATGGTAATGGCCCCACTGGTGGTGTCCGCCGGGTTGTCCTTGGCGTCGTTCTGGTATACGTGCGTGGTGGCGAAGTCGAGTTCCGGGTGGCGGTATATGAGGTCGATGTAGCCGCCTTCCGGGAACGCGCCGAACACCGACACGGTCAGCAGGTGCCGCTTGCCCCACTTCTCCAGCTCGTAGCCTTTGACGAACCTCGCCATCTCGGTAATCCAGCGGTGCTGGTCTTCCGGCGTGCCGCCCCAGTGAGGGTGTATCTCGTTGAACAGGTCGTAGCCGAAGATGGCGGGCGAGTTGCCCCAGCGGTCTATGAAGAAGCGGATGCGGGCCTTCTCGTGCTCCATGCCTTGCGGGCTGGTGCACATGCTCCACTGGCCGTCGAAGCCGGTGCCTTTGCGGCTGTAGGGGTGGTGCTTCCACCTGCGCGAGAGGAAGAAGGTGTCCCAGAAGAGCACCAGCAAGCGCATGCCGTGGCGCTCGCACAGGCCAACCAGGTCGTCCCAGTAGAGCACCGCCTCGGGCAGGTAGTTGCCCACGGGCCGCTCGAAGAACCAGTGCCGGTCCTGCACGTACTCAAGCATGACGCGCATGACCGTGACACCGTGCGCTACTAAGTCTTTAATGTAGTTCTCGGTGGTGGCTATGTCCTGCTCGTAATGCAGGTTGTGCATGCCGGGCCAGGGCATCGCGTCGTTGTGCCCCACCACCAGGAACGGCTCGCCGTCTTCGGTCGTGAAGTACCGGCCACACGGAGCGACCCGCACGTAGGGCATGCTGCCGGGGTTGCGCGGGATGGCGGCTTGTTTGAATTGTGGTGCGGTATTGGGCATGGGTGCGGGACTCGTGGCGCGTAACTCGTAACTCGGTTTATGGTGCTGAGTGCAAGACGTTGCGATGATGTAACCTGGTGATTGACAGGACTCCCCTCCACATTGTCATCCTGAGCGTAGCGAAGGATCAGGTGGGTAGGCGAGAGTCCTCAACATTCAGGATAGTGTTGGTGTAAGTGACATTGGTACAGGAAACGGAAGAGTCAAGAACGGGCTACTGATCCTTCGCTACGCTCAGGATGACAGGGGCACTCTTGGGTGCTAACATCAATCATTGTGAGCCTGTAGAGGATGCATTGGCCCTCACCGTCATTGCCAGGTCTACCCCAAACGCAGGCAGTGGTATCCGAATCTGTGGCGCGCCCTCGCCTGTTTCAGACTCCGTCTGCGTGGGACTAACTACCTCGAATTTGTACTCTCCCAGCCGCTCGCCCGAATACGTCTCCCAGAACTCGGCTACGTAGCTGCCTTTGTGTAGACACGACATAGTGAGGTCGGCGGGGGCTATGGGTGTGTCGTCCGCAGTTATGCGCTTGTCGCGTAGGAGCCACAGGAGGGCTTGCTTGCCGTCGGAACAGCCGAAGGGGAGCACCGGCAGCGGCCCCTCGGCCTCCGCCAGGCGGCTCACTACCTGCATGCTCTCGTCTACAGGCTGCGGCGAGAAGTTGAGCCAGTCGAAACCGCACTCCGACGTGCCCGCCACGAAGCGCGACATGCCGCGCTGTACCTCGTGCATCTCCTGGGTGAGGTAGTGGGGGTCGCGGAAGGGCCAGCGTATGCCACTACCCGCGCCGCCCGTGGCCAGGTGCGCCCAGCTCATGTTGTGGTAGTACTCGCTCTCGAACGGCTCCTCCAGGAACAGCTTCAGGTCCATAAAGAGGTGTATGGGGCCGCTCTCGCTGTCGGTGTAGGGGCGGGTGTCCGGCATCTGGCTGAAGGCGTACTTCACCGCCTCCCGCATGACCACCGCACAGTCGATGGTGTTCTCCGGGTTGTCCACCAGGCCCAGTTCGTAGACATGGGTGCTGGCGAAATCTAGCTCAGGGTGTCGGAACACGAGATCGCCATAGCCTTCTTCGGGCTTGGCCCCGAATATCGACACGGTGAGCAGGTGCCGCTTGCCCCACCGCTCAAGCTCGCAGTTGCGTGTGAACTGAGCTATCTCGGTCAGCCAACGGTGCTGGTCTTCGGGGGTGCCGCCCCAGTAGGGGTGTATCTCGTTGAGCAGGTCGTAGGCGAAGATAGCGGGCGAGTCGCCCCAGCGGTTGATGAAGAAAGCGATGCGGCGCTTCTGGGCCTCCAGCGCGGTGGGTGAGGTGCAGAAGCTGCCGGGGCCGTCGAAGCCGCTGCCGGGTGCGCTGTAGGGGTGGTACTCCCAGCGGCGCGACATGAAGAAGGTGTCCCAGAACTGCACCAGCAGCCGTATCTTATACCGCTCGCACAGGCCAATCAGGTTGTCCCAGTACTGCACGGTGCTGGGTACGGGCATGCCCTGCGCGTCCTCGAAGAACCACTGCTCGTCCTCGCAATACTCCAGCATGATGCGCACGACCGTGACGCCGTGCTCCGCCATCATCTTGACGTAGCTCTCGACGGTCGCTATGTCGCGCTCGTCCTGCATGTGGTACATGCGCGGCCAGGGCAGCGCCTCGTTGTGTCCTATCACCAGGAACGGCTCGCCGTCCTCGGTCATGAAGTACCGCCCGCCGGGGGCCAGCCCCACGTAGGGCATGCTGCTCGGGTCGCGTGGGATAGCTGCCTTCCTGAATGGAGAGGCGTGTTCCTGCGCTTGCGTAAACATACCTTGGTCTCTCTCTGTGTCTAGGATTGGTCTTGCCTTAGTTGCCCGGTCGCGGATAGGAACTCGTCCTTGTTCCAGGTAGTCATACTCGAAGGGTGTTCCGGGTCGGGTTCGGCCAGGTAAATCTCGTGCCCCAGCCGCTCAGTGACGCGCATGCCGCTCGCCCGCAGCATCGCCTCCACTCCGGAGTGGTTGGGCGCCCACCAGTTGGTCGGGTCGTTCGCTAGGCGGTGCTCGATGAAGGCCATCTTCGGCCAGCCCGGCTCCAGCATGGGCGTGCGGTCTTCGATGCCGAGTTGGTCGGTCTGCTCGTAGACCTCCATGCCGGGCATCGTCAGCGTCTGGAAGACCATGAGCCGCTTCACCTTCTGCGTGACTATGTCGAGGCCGAGCATCGGGTAGCGGAGGTGGTAGAGCACGCCCATGAAGATCACCAGGTCGTACTGCTCATCGCTGTGCGCCAGGTCGTACACCTGCATCCGCTTCCACGTAACGCGGTCTTCGAGGCCGAACTGCCGGGCGGCCCAGGCAGCCTGGTCGAGGTAGTGCTGGTCCACGTCTATGCCCGTAACATGCGCGCCGCGTTTGGCTAGCTCAAAGCTATAGAACCCCGCGTTGCAGCCGATGTCGAGGGCGGTCCACCCGGTCAGGTCCTCGGGTAAGTGGGGAGCCAGTATGTCCCACTTGTACGAAGGGAAGTCACCCAGCGGGTGTTCGGGTGCGGTCTGCGTGCCGTCAGGCAGGTGCAGGTTGTGGAACCACGGGCCTAGAGCATCAATCTCGCTCTGCAAGCCGTCTGCTGAATGTTGTACGTGTTGGTCAACTGCCATAATGCTCACCACGCTAGAGTAGGATTGTGTTTGTAGAGGCAGCCGTTCCCTGCCCGATGGCTTCATTTAGCAAAATCGAGTCCCGGTACGCGTGCGGCTCATTGCGCGTTAGGCACGAGTTGCTTGCCGAGCAATTCCAGTGCGTAACCCTCAAGCTCCGCCGCCCGGTGCGCCGAGGTGTGATGCTGCAACACTCGCTGCCGCGCACGCTCACCGATAGCGCTGCGTTCTTCCTCGGAAATATCGCGCAGGTAGGAGAGAGTGTCCTCGGGCGAGCGCGCCACCAGTATCTCGGTGCCGAACTCGAAGACGGTGTCCAGGCCGTCCCAGTAGTCGCTGATGATGGGCACCCCGCAAGCCGCCGCCTCGAACAGCCGCACGCTGGGCGAGTACCCCGCCTTCACCATGTCGGCGCGCGTGATGTTGAGGGTAAATCGCTGGGCGTTGTAGAACTCGCGGTGCTCGGCGGGCGGCAAGTGCTCCACCCTACGCACGTTGGGCGGCCAAACAATATGGTCCGGGTACTGCGGCCCCGCCACGATGAATTTACCCTCCGCCCATCTGCGCGCAGGCTCCAGCATCAGCAAATCGAGCGGCGGCTGGCGGTCGTCGCTATATGTGCCCATGTAGCCGAGGTCGTAGGATTTGGGAATTGCGATTTCGGATTTCGGATTTGTTTGGGTATCTTCTAAATCCGAATTCCGAAATCCGAAATCCAAAATCGGGAAATACAGCTCCGGGTCTACCGAGCAGTAGAGGGCGCGGGCCATTGGGGAGCCGTACTGGTGCTCTATGCGGTCGAGGGTGGGGCCGCCAGTAAAGGAGAGATACATGCCGTAGCGGGGGATCAGGTGCGGGGCCAGGTACTCGGTGTCGCCGCGCTCCAGCTTTGCCAGCGTCACAGGGGTGTCTATGTCGTAGAAGGAGGTGGCTCCCCTGGCGGTCTGCGTCACCCACTCGCCCACCGCCACACCCTCCGGCACGTAGGAGCCGACTATCACCAGGTCGGCCTTGCGCACCTGTTCCGTGAAGCGGGCTTTGAGGTCGGCCAGGCTGCTGTATAGCGCGGTGCGACCCCAGGGCGGGTCGGGCATGTCGCGGTTGGAGGCGTACCAGGGCTTGTCGCGTTCCAGGAAGAGCACGCTGTGCCCCCGTCGCGTAAGCTCGCGCACCAGGCCCCTGAAAGTGGTGGCATGGCCGTTGCCCCAGGAGGAGGTGATCGACAGGCCCAGTATGACGATGTTCAGGCTCTCCGGCATTAGCGAGCCGCTCCTAAAGCATCAATATCAGCAGGGGCAAGCCGCGCGCCGGTGAGCAAAGCCTCCAACTGCGCCGCCCGGTGAGCATAGGTGTGCTCGGCCAGCACCCGACGGTACGCCGCTTCCCCTATCCGCCGCGCCTGTTCGTGGCTGACGCTCTTTACGTGCTCGGCCACTTCCGCGCCGTCCCGCGCCACCAGCACCTCGGTGCCCGGCTCGAAGAAGAGATCGATGCCCTCCCAGTAGTCCGTGATGAGGCAGGCAGCGGCCCCGGCGGCCTCAAATACGCGGGTGGCCGGGGAGAAGCCGAAGCGGGCCATGCTCTCCCGGCTGACGTTGAGCACCATGCGCGGGGTGCAGTTGAAGGCGTTGTGGTCGCGGGTGTAGACGTGGCCCACGTCGTTGACGTTCGGCGGCATCCCCTTGCCATCCCACCCGCTACCCCCCAGGAGAAAGCTCTGGTCCGGCAGGAGCGCGGCCGCCCGCAGGAAGAACTCTTCCACGCGCGCCTCACGATCCGGCAGGCGGTTGCCCAGGAAGCCCAGGTCGGCCTCAAAGCGGGGGTCGGGCGGCACGGGGTAGTGCGTGGACGGGTCCAGTGCGTTGTAGATGGGCACGCAGTCGCGGGCGCCCAATGCTCTATAGGCGTTCACCACCGGGTCGCCGCCGCCGTAGGTAAAGACCAGGTCATAGCGGGGGATGAGCGGTAGGAACGGGTCGTTGGGGTCGTTGTGCACGCGCTCCAAAGTGGCGGGCGCGTCCACGTCGCAATAGGCCACCAGCGTGCCCGGCCGCTGGAGCGAAAGCACCTCGCGCTCAAGCAGCTCATCGAACACACCCACGCCGCTGGCCTTGACGACCACATCCGCCCCGCAAGCGGCCTCAAGCACCCGGTACGCGCCGTCCTCCCCCTCGCCCGGATAGACTACCACGGTCGCCCACTCGGGGTCGGGGATGTCGCGGTGCTGCTGGCGCTCGTAGGCGTCAGGCTCGTAGAAGGTGACGCTATGCCCGCGCGCGTGCAGCGCCCGGATGAGGCCCCGGTAATACGTGGCCGCGCCGTTCCAGTAAGCCGAAACCAGGCTGGAGCCGAAAAAAGCTATGTTTAGTCCGTTCGCCATGCGTTCGTTACTCTCCTGTCACGTAACACGTAACTCGTAACTCGTAACTCGTAACAGGCCAACTCATTACCAGTTACGTGTTACGTGTTACGTGTTACGTGTTACGTGTTACGTGTTACTCCAACCATCTCTTGTGTTGCGCCGGATAGCTGTCCGTAAATGTCGAGCAATTCGGTCACCCGGTGGGCGCAGGTGTGCCTCTCCAATATGGTGCGGAGGCCATGAGCGGCGAGTGCGGCGGCTAAATCCTGGTCCGATAGTACCTGGCGCAAGTGGTCCCTCATCTCGCGTCCGTTGCGGGCTACAAGGAAGTCTTTGCCCGGGGTGAATAGCCCTTCGACGTCGTCCCAGGGCGCGGAGATCATGGGGATGCCGCACGCTAATGCCTCGAACGGCCTGATTGTGGGGATGCCGGGTAGCGCCTGCGTGTAGGGGCGGCGGGGTACGTGTACGGTCACCCGGTAGCGGGCGAAGACTTGCGGCACCTCGAAATTGGGCAGCCAGCCGCCATACTCAACATTGGCCTCCGTGAGAGCCTCTTTTGCGTGGTCGGGGTAGCGAACGCCGTACACGCGCGCCTTCAGCCCGAGCGATTTCACAGGCTCCAGCAGGAACTCGTGCAGCTCGGCGGTGCGCTCCTCGTCGCCCCAGTTGCCGATCCAGACCAGGTCGCCCTCCTGCTCGCTTCCCTCGAGGGGGTGGAACAGGCGCGTATCGGCGGCCTCGTGCCAGGTCCAGGCGTATTGCGTCCAACCTTCCGCCAGGTACAATTCACGCAACACTTGCCCGTAGGCCAGCACGCCGTCGTAATGCCGCAGGTCGTAAGCGGCCATGCTTTCGCGCTCGGTCACGGCCCGGTGGTGGGTGTCGTGGAACAGCAGCCTGTAAGTATTGGTGCGGGCACGGTGCTCGCCCAATCGCCCCACCAGGCCGCGATCGTTCCATTCGTGCACCAGCACCAGATCCGCGCTATCAAGGGCCTCGTCCAGGTCCAGGGTTTCGAGGTTGTAGCGGGTGCTGCGTAGCGTCGGGTATGCCTGGTGGAAGCGCGCGATTGGCTCCGCGCCGTGCTCCTCTAGCAGGTTCCGCACGCTCCACGCGTCCTCCGGCTCGTAGACCTCGACCTCGTGGCCGCACGATTGTAGTTCGGTCGCCACGCCACGCAGGAAGTGGGCGTTGCCGTGGTTCCAGTCCGACACGAGCGAGTGATAGAACATCACGACACGCAAGCGGCGGACTCCTTCCAGTCGGCGGCAAGTTCCCCGGCTACCACGGCGTTATAAGCCGCGATGTAGCCCTGCAACATGCGCCCCACGCTATACCCCATCGCCCGGCGGCGAGCGCGTTGGGACATCTCGGTACGTAACGACGGGTTTTGTATAAGAGCGTCCAGGGCCAACCTCAAAGTCGCGGGGTCATCCGGCGGCACGAACAACGCCGCCTCACCCCAAATCTCCCGCAGACTCGGTATGTCGCCCAATACAAGCGCGCACCCGGCAAGCCCCGCCTCCAGCGCCGATAAGCCAAACGGCTCGTAACGGGCGGGCAGCGCGTAAATGGCAGCCCTGCCGTACCAGTCCGCTAGCTCGCGAGGGGAGAGCCTGCCCAGGGGGTGCAGGTCACCGAGGCTCACGCGCCCGCCTTCAGGGTGCTTCTCTTCCCCACCTACGTACACCGGCCATTCCAGCCCTATAGAGGCATCGCGCAAAGCGGCCACGTTCTTCCCCTCGTCCCACAGCCTGCCAACCGTCAGCACTAAAGGTTCTTTCGGAGCAGGTGGGAAGAGAGAGGCATCGCGCCCGTTGTAGATGACGGTGGGGTTAGGGAGCGAGCCGTAATGCCGTTCGAGGGCGGCAAGCATGGCACCGGAGGGTGCTGCGACCATGCTGGCGGCCTGCAAGCCCCGGCGCACCTCTTCGCGGTACCGGTCCCAGGCGGGGGGCGCGGCCTCCCCACGCACCGCCTCCCACCAGGACAGGCTGCACGAGTGCCCCACTACGAGCACTGGCACCTCCCACGGAAGTGCGCCGTGTGCGTAGCCGTTCAGGTGCACCAGATCGGGCTGTATATCCCGCGCCAGGTCGAGCAGCCATGTGCCCGCAGCCGCGACATCCTGCCAGGAGTCGTCCATCCATTCCAGTTTGTAGGTGCTTTCATGGACGGTGAGATTGGGGATGTCCAGGGCTTCGGTGCGTTGGGCGAGCGTCAGGGGAGCGCCCATCGTAGCCAGGTGCACTTCCACGTCGTAGGGTGCGAGCGCGTCCGCCAGTTGCAGCGAGTAGTTCCAGACGCCGCCCACCGTGTCCGCCGTCATGAGCACCTTCATCGCCCGTATATCCTGTCCAGCGTAGCCGCCACGTCCACGATGCGCTCTATCGAAGGGTCGTACAGCTCTCCGGCGGCCAGGCGCTTCGCCCAGTCCACCGCCGCGCGCCCGCCCCACTCGTCGGGAGGGCTGCTCAATACCTCGCTGGAGGTGCCACGGTACCGCTCCACGGTGAAGTCGTAGAACGAGCCTTTCACGTTGCGCAGGGCCGCGCCGCCCTGGGTGCCGTAGAACGAGGCCTCGATTATCGCCTCGCGCCCGGCCTGCAACCGCCAGGAACAGGCAAGCTGCACGTTCGCCCCGTTGCTCAACTCCATGCCGGCGACGGCGTAGTCTTCCACAATGTCAGCCCTGCCGTTGAGAGGCTTGCCACCCGCGTAGAGGTTGCTCTGCACGCTCGCCACCTCGGGGAAGTCGAGCATCCAGAGGGCCAGGTCAACCAGGTGAATGCCGAGGTCTATGACGCAGCCGCCGCCCGAAAGCTGGGGGTTGTAGAACCAGGCTTTGTCGGGGCCGTAGGCGTTGTGGAAGACGAGATTGGCGGCAAACACTTCGCCTAGCTCGCCGTTGCGGATTAGGTCACGCACGTGGTCCATACCTGCGACGTAGCGGTAGGAGAGGTCCACCGAGAGGAGGCGGTCGGCGGCACGGGCCTCGTCCACCACCCGGCGCGTTTCATCGACGTTGCGGGCGAGTGGCTTCTGGCAAAAGACGGCGATCCCGCGTTCCAGGGCCGCGATGGACTGCTCGGCGTGCATGGCGCTGGGAGTGGCGATTACTATGCCGTCGAGGTCCGCCGACAGCAGGTCGTCCAGGCCGCCCATGAGCGTAGCTTCGGGGGCGATTGCGGCGGCCTGCTCCTGCGTCTTGACGGCAGGGTCGGCTATAGCGGCCACCTCTATGCAGCCGCTGGCGTGCATGGCCTCCATGCGGTGCCTGCCTATCCAGCCAAGCCCCAGGAAGCCGACCCTCGGCTTGCGATGCCCGGTGTGCTGGCTAACCGCACCTGCCGCGCCCACAGTTGTGACGGCGGCAAGGTCGCTCATTCCGCGCCCTCTCCAACTCCCACCGGGGCGGGGAACACCGGGGCGGCCCACGGGCTGCTCATGCGGGGCTGAGGGGAGGGTATCGCGATGCGATTCTCGTGCAGCCAGTTGTAGAGCCGCTCGATGCCCTCCCGCACGCCGACCTGGGGTTTCCAGCCGGTCTCAGCCTGGAACCTGGCGGTATCCGACACGTAGTAACGCTGGTCGCCAGGCCGCCAGGCGTCCAGGTGCACCCTGGGCCGCTTGCCGTGCACGTCGCTTATGATGTCCAGCACCTCAAGCAGGCTGACCGAGTTGGAGGGGCCGCCGCCCATGTTGAAAGCCTGCCCCGACACCGTGTCAATGTTCTTGAGGGCCAGCATAAAGGCGTTCACCAGGTCGTCCACGAAGAGGATATCGCGCACCTGGAGGCCGTCGCCGTACAGGGTGATAGGCTCGCCGTGCAGCGCCCGCAGGAGGAAGTGGGCCACCCAGCCCTGGTCCTCGGTGCCGAACTGGTGCAGGCCGTAGATGCAGCTCATCCTGAAGACCACCGACTTCAAGCCGAACGTGCGGGCGTAGTCGATCACGTACTGGTCGGCAGCGCCCTTGGAGCAACCATAGGGGCTGTGGAAGTCGAGGCGGCGGCGTTCGTTGATGCCGTACATCTTGATGAAGGGGTCGGCGGGTTCGTAGCGCCTCTCGGCGGCGCGGAACTCCAGGTCTTCGAGGCCACCGTACACCTTGTTGGTAGAGGTGAATATCAGCGGAGGCGGGTTGTCCAGCGCGCGCAACGCTTCGAGCAGATTGATTGTGCCGCGGGCGTTCACCGTGAAGTCCTCGATTGGGTCTTCCAGGCTGGTGGTCACCGCTACCTGCGCGGCGAAATGGAACACGGCCGAGGCCCTGGACACGGCGGCCCGCAGGCTGGCGGCGTCGCGAATGTCGGCTATCTCGGCCTGCACGTTGTCGCCGTGCGTCTCCTTGAGCCACTCCAGGTTCTGCTCGACCCCGGCGCGGGAGAGGTTGTCGTAGACCAGCACCTTGCGCCCCTCGGAGAGGAAGCGATGGGCCACGTTGGTGCCGATGAACCCGGCACCCCCGGTAATCAAGACGGGGCGGTCATCTGTGCCGCTCTCAATCGCACGGCGCAGCTCTGGGGATATGAGGCTATCGTGTGAGCCATGCCCATTATGCGCGGGTTTGTGCGTGCCATTCGTACCGTTCGTGCCGTTGGTAGTCTGCCCCTGGTGCTTGACCACGGGCCGTTGGTTATCGTGTTGCGTCATACTGTCAATCCTCGTGTGGCGAGTTCTGCATAGGCCTGGGGTACGTAGTCCACCACAATCTGCTTTTCAAGCCAGCCCGCAAGTTCGGACAAGCCCTCTTCGAGCGTGACTTCAGGCTCGTATCCGAGCACCCTCCGCGCCAGCGTGATGTCGGCGAAGCAGTGCCTGATGTCGCCCATGCGATATTTGCCCGTGATTTCGGGCTGCAAATGCTCTTTATGGAGCAGGGGGGCCATGCGGGCGGCTATCTCGCGCACCGTGTAACGCTGCCCGCTGCCCACGTTGAAAACCTGCCCCGCCGCTTCCGGCACTTCCAAGGCGAGCCGACAGGCCCGCGCCACGTCGTAAACGCTCACGAAGTCGCGCTGCTGGTAGCCGTCCTCGTTGATGAGAGGGGGCTGACCGCTGAGGAAGCGAGAGGCGAATATCGCCAGCACTCCGGTGTAGGGGTTGGAGAGGGCTTGGCGGGTGCCGTACACGTTGAAGAAGCGCAGAGCCACGGTGGGGATGTTGTAGGCCCGGCCCACCACCAGGCACAATCGCTCCTGGTCGTACTTCGAGAGTGCGTACACGGAGGCGAGTGAGGGGGTCTTCGATTCGGGGGTGGCGACGGGAGTGAGCACTTCGCCCCTGGCGTTGCGCACCTCCCACTGCCTGGCCTTTAGCTGCTCTATGTCGCGCTCCTGGCCTTCGGAGATGGAGCCGTCGGGTGCTCTATACAGCCCTTCGCCGTAGATGCTCATGCTGGAGGCTACTATAAGGCGCTCGACCGGGTTCTCAACCAACGCTTCCAGCAGGACTGCGGTGCCGATGTTGTTCACGTCGGTGTACCGCTCGATCTCGTACATGCTCTGGCCGACGCCGACGGCCGCTGCCAGGTGATACACAGCGTCAACGCCCTTGAGGGCCTTGCGCACCGCCTGGGGGTCGCGTACGTCACCGACTACCAGCTCAACCTCGGAGTTGAGGTAACCGGGCCTGGGACGGTCGGGACCGTGCACCTGTTCGGTGAGGTTGTCCAGCGCCCGCACCTTGTAGCCGCGGGCCAGTAGCTCGTCGGCCAGGTGAGAGCCGATGAACCCAGCACCCCCCGTAATTAGAACCTGTTTGCTCACGTGCTCATCTCCCTCTCGTCCGCCTTACACGTAATATCCATAGGAACGTATGAAGTTGCATACTAAGGATGTGTCTAACCGTCGAAATGTCCGCACCTTCACAAATGGAAGACACGGCAAATACACTGTTTGGTGGCTGCTCTGCCACGTGGCTGGCCGTGCAAGCGCGTAAAATGCGCGCAAATGCCTGAAAATGCAGACTGCATACAGGCCTTAGATGCCGTCGTTCGGTGCCTGGAGCACCAGGCCATGCGGGAACGCGGAACCAGAAGAGGCCGGCATCTATGACATCATGGCTTCTTTGTTCATGCGTTAGCATAGCAAGGTATGTGCCAGAAAGAAGTGAACGAGCGTGAATAGTACTTGCTGGCGTGGTAAAGAATTGTTAACGCTACCTCTTCACTTTGCCTGGGGGTGTGTAGAGGCTAGATGACTGAGCAGTATAGCACATCTGTGCAATCGGGGCGAAATCCTAAACATCCGGCGCAAGAACTGAGCGTCACCATGCCCATGTGCTTGTTCCTAATGTGATACAAGACCACCCGATTGTGGAAAACTCTCTCTGCTGCTGTTAATGAGCCAAAGAGGGCCTTGTCATTCTGAACGTAGTGAAGAATCTCGTCCCTCACCACCCAAATACCACCTTTCTATGAGTCAGCAGTCTCCTGAAGGAAAGCGGGAACATTCCGGTGAGGGACGAGATTCTTCACTGCGTTCGGAATGACAAGGCCCTCTTTGGTCCTGAACATTATGCAGTGGGGTTGAAGCACCCGAATATAA
>JALZHG010000141.1 GCA_030914045.1 Chloroflexota bacterium
CACCGCCCTGGACCGGTATGTCCCAGGAGCGGGTACCACATAACGCCTTGCGCGCGGGTTTCCCCAGGCCATCCAGGTACTCAACCACGCAACAATCGGCCAGCCTGGGCACCACCAGTCCCTCGATTGCCACGACCGTGGCGTCCAGGTCGAGGGACGAGGAGAGAGTATCGGCGGCGTGATGCAGGAAGATGTGCCTGTTGGCAAGCTCCCTACGCTCTATGGCGCGGCGCACCACGCGCGCGAGCAAACTGCTCTCACTGATGGTCTCAGTCTCTATCTGGAAGTAATCTTCGGCCCCCGCCTGCATGACCGCCGAGGAGATCCTCTCCGAACCGGTCTTCGCCGTCGCCACAATAGGCACGTCCGGCTCCAGGTCGCGAAGCTCGGCAATGACCTCCACGCCGGACATGTCGGGCAGGAACAAATCGGCAACCACCACGTCGAAGTGCTCTGTGAGTAGCGCCTCAATCCCCGCCTTCAGCCACTCGGCGTGACGCACCTCGAATCGAGTGTGCACCGACCTGCTGAGGGCGCGCCTGATAGATACTACCTCCTCGAGGTTGTCGTTGATAAGCAGCACCTTGTAGCGCTTGAGCCTCGATTGCCCCTGGCTGTTGCTGGTGTCCATGCTACCGGTGCCCCTCAGTCGCTCGCATCGCGGGCTTCATCACCGAACAGGTCACTCGGGAACACGTCCGTGATTGGGAGGGTCAAGTCGTTCCCGTATAGAGCCACACCGTCTACCCTGCCGTTGGCGGCGTGCATCGGAATAGCCGTGTAGGTGAAGTTGCGTATCGCCGTGCCCCCTTCATCATCCGGCACCAGGGTGGGGATATTGGCCGCGATCTCGACCTGGTTTTTCAGGTAAGCCGCGCGCACGATGTCTCTCAACGATTGAGTTTCAGGGGCCAGGTGGTTCAGCATCTCCTCGAAGGGCATCCCCGCTACGTCGCGGCCCTCGATCTCGAACAAGCGGGCGCAACTGGGGTTGAACGCGTCAATCGCCAGATTGGGACCGCGCAGCATGAGTATATAGAACGGGGCGTGCTCTACCATTTCGAGCAGCCGGCGGCGCTCGGTCGCGAGCACCTGCGTCATATCTTGCAGTTCGGACGTGCGTGCGATTAGCTCCTCGTTGGTAGTCTCAAGCTCTTCATTGCTGGCCTGTAGCTCCTCGTTGTTAGTCTCCAATTCCTCATTTGTGGCCTGTAGCTCCTCGTTGGTGGCCTCGAACTCTTCGTTTGTAGCCTGTAACTCCTCTTGCGCGAGCATCAGTTCTTCGTTAGCCGCCTGTAGCTCTTCGTTGGCGTCCTGCAAGTCCTTGTTCATTTCGCTCAGACGCCTGTTGGTGACCTGGATTTCGTTGAGTAGCTCCTTCTGCTCTGCCTGGATCGACTCCAGGCTGCGGCGCGCTTCCACATCGTCCGTCACGTCCCGCACGCATATTAGATGCAAGTCCGGCCCCGGCCCGTCGCGCTCGGCTTCCACGGGCACTATCGTGAGGGTAACGTAAGACCCGCTTCCCCCGGCTGCGGGGTCAAGCTCTAGCTCCGGCATCACCAGTGTAGTACGGTCGCGAAACGCCTCGTCAATGGCCCGGCGCACCTGTGCATAGGGCAGCCCGCGCACCACATGAAGGAAGTCCTGCTCCGTACCAACCTCTAGCACACCTAACAACCTGCGTGCGGTGGAGTTGATCGATGCTATCCGGTAGGTGCGGTCCACAACGACCACACCCACCGGCAGGTGGCGAAGCACGATCTCGTTGAACCTGCGCAGGTTCGACATCTCAGCGTCGTGGCCGACAGGCTCGGGACGCGTTACCGTCCTGGAAACAAGAGACCTGAGCTGCTCGGCTACGCGCCGGTCGTGTCCGTCACCGGGCAGTTGCCTCGGTCGCCCGTTCGCGGAAGGCACGTTAGCGCGGATGCAGCGATAAATCTTCCAACGCTTGTGCATCTGCTCGTAGTTTGCCTGCGAGGGCCTCACCGTCTCAGCGTGGCCCAGGAAGAGAAAGCCCTGCGTCTGGTGCAGCGAGAAGGTGAACATCTCCAGCACCTGCTGCTGGGTTTCCGGCTTGAAGTAGATGAGCAGGTTGCGGCAGAGCACCAGGTCCACGCGTGGGAATGGCACGCCCCGACTCAGGTCTTGCTGGCCGAATATGACCATCTGGCGCAACAGCTTGGAAATCTGAAAGCCCTGGTCCACCCTCTTGAAGTATTGGGCGCGGTACCCCTCGGGGAGGTTGTTCAACAGGTTTTCAGGGTAGAGGCCCCGCCGGGCGAAGTTGATAGCGTCTTCGTCCACGTCGGTCGCGAATATCCTTATGTTCCACTCGGCCAATTCGTGACCGAGCAGGTCGGCGAGCAGCAAGGCGAGGGAGTATGGCTCTTCCCCCGTGGCGCAGCCCGCCGACCAGAAGCGTAGCACTTTACCGCTGGAGCGCCCGCGCTCGATCAACTGCGGCAGCACCTCGGTTCTCAGGTAATCGAAGGCCTCCGGGTCGCGGAAGAACTCGGTAACCTTGATGAGGAACGCCTTTGCAAGCTCGACCACCTCGTCGGGGTGCCTCTTCAGGTAGTCCCGGTAATCAATAAGGCTGGGGGTACGAGTAACGACCATGCGCCGCGAGATGCGCCGCAATATGGTGGTTGGTTTGTACTGCCGGAAGTCGATATTCGCCTGGCGCTGGACCACGGCCAGGATGTCTTGTAAAGCATCATCCGGCAGCTGGTCTAACGGCGGTAAGACGCTGCCCCTCAGGAGGTCCACCAGGGTGGCGGCCAGGTTCTCTATGTCGGCAACGCGGTCCACTGCGGTGGGAGGGAGGGCCATCGGCATGGAGGGGTAGCGGGCCGTGCTGGGGTTCTGTATTACAACGTAGCCGCCCGCGTTCTTCACCTCTACCGCCCCCGCCGCGCCGTCGTTGCCCGCGCCCGTGAGCACCACGGCGATCAGGTGGTCCCGGTAAGACTCCGCAGCCGTTTTGAGCAGCAGGTCAATTGAGGGCTTGGGGCGGTCCCCCAGGTTCTCCAGGATCTCGATATGGCCGTTGGCTATTGCTACATGACGGTTGGCGGCGACCACGTAAATCTTGCCCGCCTCAAGCTTGGTGCTGCCGGTGACAGTGACTATGGGCAGCGTAGAGCGGCGCTCCAGTATAGCGGGGAGATTGCTGGGCCGATTGGGGTCGAGGTGCTGGGCTAGCACGATGGGGGCCGGGAAGTCCCTGGGCAGGGTGGTGACAAACACATTCAGCGCCTGTATGCCCCCCGCCGACGAACCAATCACGACCAGGCGGTGCCCAGGATCGACCTTGCGCCCGCCGTCCTGGCTCAGTTCGATATCCTCCTGGAAGCCCTGGAAGCCCTGGAAGCCCTCGAGGTCCTCGATGTCTTGCTCAGTGTCTTGCTGAGCATCCTGGGGCGTATCGTTCGCCTCTTTGCTCTTGCTCTTGCGAGGCATATGAAGCCCTTCCTAATCTAGCCAAATGATAACAAACAGTGGACGCTAAAACACCTGCGTACAGCGTAGGCGGCACTCCATGGGTGAATAGCTGAAGTGCCGCACTTCCGAAATAGTCCACAGGCTCACGATGCCAGTTCCAATCTTAGTGCCCGAGCGCGGTGCCTGTCAACCCTTCGGAGGCTGATTAGCCTGCCGCGGTAAGATCGGGCTGCTCGGTGATTTCCCTCCTGTTGAGGAGCAGGTTGCGGATAAGGTTAGCGTCACGCTCGGTTTCATCGGCCTTCTCGTTGAACCTTTTCTCCACGATGGAGTGGTTATGCGTGCGGGCGCGCTCGGCCAAGCGGCGCGAGAGGGTAACGCTTTCCTCCAGGGCGCGCACGGCGGCCCATAACGCAGCTTCCATCGACTCGTTGTGCTCGGCCAGCATGCTCTCCGCGGTGTAGGCGTGCCCCGTACGGCACCTGAAGCGCGGCAGGTCGCCGTCTCGCATCTCCCAGAGGGTGCCGTGGCACTCAGGGCAGGTAAAGTAGGAAGGTGTGCCGAGGCGGTCCAGCACCTCCGGGTGGCTGTCCAGCCCCTCCACTATCTGGACCTCCAGGTCTAGTTTGTCGGTCACAGGGTACGCTCCTTCCTCTTCGGCAGTCGAGGCTGCCAGTTTCGCCAACAGGGCGGGGATTTCCGAGAGGCGCAACACATAGTCTACTTTGCAGTTTTGCATGACGCTCATAGGCATGCTGGGGTAGAGCGCTTCGACCGGGTCCTGCACGACCGCCAACCCCCCACGCTGCTTGACGGCCATCATGCCCACAGTGCCGTCATCGAGCGCGCCGGTAAGCACCACGCCCACCACGCGGGGGCCGTACCAGCGGGCGGCAGAGCGAAATAGGGGGTCCACGGAGGGCCTGTGCCGGTTCTCTTTGGGGCCGTGCACCACTCCCACGTGGCCCTTGTGCACCAGGAGGTGGTGGTCGGGAGGCGCTACGTAGATATGGCCGGGCCTGATCTCCTCCCCATGCTGCGGGTGAGACGCGGGGAGATTGCCCGCACGGCTGAGAATCTTGGGCATCATGCTGGGGCTTTCCGGCGAAACATGGAGCACCACGAAGACCGCGGCAGGCAAGTCGCTGGGGAGGCCCCTTACCAGGGTGGAGAGGGCTTCCACGCCCCCTGCGGAAGCCCCAACTACGATAATGTCGTGTCCAGGCAAATGCGCCCCCTAATCTATTTCATTCCATAACTGGCACATAGCGCCCATGCGGTGGGCATTCAACCAGGTTACCCGCATGTGGGAAGCACAAGGCATGCCACTAGCCTCACAATTCCCCAGTCCCGACCCTGGCCCCACGCCAGCCAAACTGTGCCAGGTAAGTTGTGTCTTTATGTATTTATCTAATAAATCTAATAACACTTGACAAACAGCATGGGTGCACCTATAATCTGACCAGTGCAGCAGCTTCGACCTAAGAAGTGCTGCGAACAACATATCAACAGGCTATCACGCGACAGGAAGCGTCCTCCTACCTAAACGCTTCTATGTCACGAGGTGCCTTCGTGTGTCTGATTTCAGACGAAAGGAAGCATTAGAAATGTCAAAGGGTGCAAAGAAAGCTGTGGTTGGTGCGCTATTATTCCTGGTCCTCGGTCTGTCTGCTCTTGGTGGCTTCGGCGCTCAACAGGATAGTGCTGTGGGTGGCGTACCTGCGGCCCACGCGTGCTGTGCTCCTCCACCCGATTATGACCGCGTGCCTACACCTACTCCTGTCCCCTAACAACCGTACTCACGAGAGTCAGGATGAGATTGAGCTTGAGGCTCTGCTCCAACTGCTGATTGACAAGACATGAGCTACTCAACCCAGGAGGCTCATGTCTTGTGTTCTTAAAGTCCTCCCTTCTCTGCTCGTGCTCTGCTTTCCAGAGATTAGATTTTTGCTCAAGGCATCACTTGCACTTTCCTCTACTTACTACAATATCTATAATGGTTAGGTAACTCTACAGGGGAAGACAGAGATGGAGATGGGACTAGCAGGGGCGGTGGCTATCGTTACTGCGTCGAGCCAGGGTTTAGGTAAGGCAACGGCGCTGGCGCTAGCACAAGAGGGAGCAAACCTCGTAATGTGTGCCCGGGGTGCGGAACGGCTAGAGGAAGCCGCGGGGGAGATACGCGACCACACAGGAGTGGAGGTGTTGGCCGTACCGGCGGACGTGAGCACGGAGGAAGGTATCTCCACCGTGATCACGGCGACGGTGGAGCGGTTCGGGCGTATCGACGTGCTGGTGACCAACGCTGGAGGCCCCCCACCCGGCGACTTCACGAAGCACTCAGACGAGACCTGGCAGCAGGCGTTCGAACTAAACCTACTAAGCGTGGTGCGCCTGATACGTGCGGCCCTCCCCTACCTGCAAGCAAGCGGCCGAGGCCGGATCATCAACTTCAGTTCTACTTCGGTGAAACAGCCGGTAGAGGGCCTAATCCTCTCCAACTCCATACGAGCCGGTGTAATAGGCATGGCGAGGACTCTTGCGACAGAGCTTGCCCCCTACGGCATCACCGTCAACAACATTGCCCCCGGTCGCATCGACACCGACCGTGTACGCTCGCTGGATCGTAATCGCGCTTCTATATTGGGCATCAGCGAGGAGGAGGCGAAACAGGCTCAGATACAGAACATCCCGCTGAGGCGGTACGGCGAGCCTGCGGAGCTTGCGGCGCTTGCGGTCTTTCTCGCCTCGGACAAGGCTTCTTACATCACCGGCACGACTATACAGGTGGATGGTGGTCTGGTGAAGGGGATAATGTAAGGGACTTCTGGCCCGGCCTTTAGTTACCGGCAGATTTGGAGTCCTTCCCCCTCTGGTTCGCAACAATTTCGGCCATGATCGCCACAGCTATTTCGGCAGGGGTCTGCGCCCCGATATCAAGGCCGATAGGGGCATGTATACGTGCTATCTGCTCGTCCGTGACACCTTCTCCACGCAAGGTCTCCATGCGCTGGCGGTGGGTCGAGCGGCTACCTATAGCACCCACGTAGCGAGCAGATGAGTTGAGGGCGGTCACCAGGGCTGGGATGTCGAATTTGGGGTCGTGAGTGAGCACCACCACCGAGGTGCTGCTATCTAGGTCAAGTGCATTCATAGCATCATCGGGCCACTCCACCATGAGGCGGTCTGCCAGGGGAAATCGCTCCTGGGTGGTGAGCACGCCACGAGCGTCTATCACCGTCACATGGTACCCCAGCATCTTAGCTACACGGTGTAGAGGTATCGCCACGTGTACAGCGCCTACTATTACCAGGCGCAACGGCGGCGGAAAGGTCTCAAGGAACACCTCCAACGCCTCACCGGTCGCCCTGTACGTACGAACTTCGCTACGTCCCTCCGCCAGCAAGTCCCACGCGTCGGCGGAGATGAGCGAGTCAAGGTCTGGGTGGATGCCTCCAGCAGCCAGGGCACCCCCGAACACCAGCATCTTGGTGCCTGCTCTATCGCCGGAGATGACTGTGACAATGGCAGCGGGCTTGTTCTCCGCCAGCAGCTTGTTCAGCAGAGAGTAAATTGCCATACCCTCATTGGCCCACTATGCTCACCAGTCAAGAGGCTCGACAAACACGTCGATAGTGCCGCCGCAGGAGAGACCCACGTCAGTGAGCATATCGGCACTGATACCGTAGCTGATGAGCCTGGGCTTGCCACTCTTGAGCACGCGCAACGCCTCCTCTACCACGGCACCCTCCACGCAACCGCCACTCACCGAACCGGTAATCTCTCCCGCCGAGGAGATAGCCATCTTGGCACCTTCACGTCTAGGAGCTGTGCCAACTACCCGAACTACCGTGGCTATAGCCACCTGCTCTCCGGCTTCTCGCCAGCGTCGGATGGTTGGAAATATGTCGTTCTTCAGCGTGTCTGTTTCCATGGTGTTGGCCCACCTATAGTGTTACTATCGGTCCAGTCTACCACCTGTCCAAGGCCACCGGCAAGAGCCTGGCCTATTATTCTAGCGAGTAACTAGCATGGAACTTGAAGCAACATCACGAGCCGGGCCTTGCGACTGCACTCATACAGAGCTAAAATGAGAGGACAAGTGCTTGACCTATGTAGAAGACTGCAAGCACAGGATGTTCCGCACCTATTACGCACAATAAGGAGGCACCAGCTTTGAGAGCCTCACAACACGACTACACAGACATGACGCTCGGCCAGTTTATACGTGAAGCTCGTTTGGCCAGGGGGTTGAGCCTGGAAGAATTGGGAGCACCAGAGTTTAGCGAGCACTATATAGAGGCACTGGAACGTGGAGCCGTGCTGCCGTCACACTTAGCGTTAGAGGCGCTGGCGCGGCACTTTAAGGTTCCGGTCAGTGAGCTTCTTCGGGTTCAGGCTAAGCTTGAGACTGAACCCGACCTGCAAGCCATTGAGGAAGACCTGCATCTACAGCTTAATTATGCGAAACCATTGCTCGACAAAGGCCAGACAGAAGAAGCACTGGAGATTATCGACACAGCCGAGAATAATGTACTCCCATATATGGAGCGCATATCATGGCACGCTCGTTATCGTATTCCATACCTGCGTGGCAGAACCTACTTGCGGGCAGGTAGATTAGCCGAGGGCCAAGCTGAGTTAGAGAAGGCCCTTGCTCATGTTGGTCCAGATCTGGAGACCATAGCGCGCGTGCGGAACCTCCTTGGTGTTGCCCATTACCTCCAGGGACATCCAAAGCAGGCTCTGCAAGAGTACATGGAGGGCTTGAGGGCCGCTGAAGATGGCATGGTTAGAGATCTCAACCTGCGTCTAAGCATTTGTCGCAATCTTGCCAACACACATTGGGCGCTCAACGACTTGAAAGAAGCTATTCGCTTCTATAAAGAGGCCCTAAGGGTTTCGCAGAACCTCAATGATAGAAAGCGCCAGGCTGGTATCTATTGGGGTATGATGATGACATATCGGGCTTTGGGAGACCGCCAGCACGCCAAGTTATGTGGTCTCAAAGCATTAGAGATATACGATGTTAACAAAGATGTAAGCTCAACGGCCGCTCTGTGCGTGAGCCTGGCTGAAATGAACACCGAGGACAGGCAGTATGAGGAAGCACAGGCTATGCTTGAGCGTGCGGAGAAGTTGCTGGAGGGAACAGACGAACTGCGAATTCTGAGTGAACTATATCAAGGCTTCGCACGCCTAGCCCGAGCACAGGATCAACTTGATTTAGCTACCACATATGGTGCGCAAGCTGTCGAGTTTGGCAAAGCTAGCTGCGGAAAGATACCGACTTACGACATGCAGGCAAGGGGTATAGCACTCCGTGCTTATGCTGAAGCTCTGTATGTTACGGCCCAAATTGAAGAAGCGATGAACAATCCCGACACAGCCGACAAGTTGTTCGAGCAAGCTATTATTACTATAGAGCAAACAAGCTTTGAAGAAACACGTAGTGAAATCATCTACAGCTACGCCGAGGCACTGAAAGGCCGGGGAGAACACGAACGCGCAGGGGAATACTACCGGAAGAGCTACCAATTGCGGCAGGGCGCTCGTCCTGTGCGGGTGTAGTCCAGGTCACTCCGCACCCTCCCCAACCAGACGCTCCACAACGTGCCGCGCGATAAGCAGCGACTCGTCCACCGGCACAACGTATACCAGCACCCTCGACGCCTCGCTGCTAATCACCCCCGCGTTGCCCACCACGGCGGCATTGCGGGCGGCGTCAAGCTCCAGGCCGCACCACGCCAGGTCTTCACAGATGCGGTCGCGTATAAGAGGGGCGTTCTCACCGATGCCGCCCCCGAATACCAGACCGTCCGCCCCGCCCAGGGCTGCCATGTACGCCCCCAGGTACTTTCTCGCCCGGTAGCAAAATATCTCTACGGCTAACTTGGCCCTTGCGTCCGTCTCCATAGCCGCTAGCAGGTCGCGCATATCGGACGTGCGCCCTGAAACGCCGAGTAAACCGCTCCGCTTGTTCAGCCAGTCCTCGACCTGGGCAACCTCCACCCCTTCCTTCTCGGCCAGGTAGCCCACGATCTCAGGGTCGAGGTCGCCTGAGCGGGTGCCCATCACCAGGCCTTCCAGCGGCGTGAAGCCCATTGACGTGTCCACCGAGCGCCCGCCCTTGATCGCCGCAGCCGAACAGCCGTTGCCCAGTTGCAGCGTGATGATGTTGGCTTCTGACGGGGGTATGCCTCGCGCATGGCTGTACTCGAGCAGCATGTACTCGTGGGCCGTGCCGTGGAAGCCGTAGCGCCTGATCCTGTGCCTCTCCGCCAGTTCGTGCGGCAGCGCATAGGTGTAAGCATGCTCCGGCAGGGTGCTGTGGAAGGCTGTATCAAACACGGCGTAGTTCGGCGTATCGCTGCCGAACGCCTCCAGCGCCGCCCGGATACCAGCCACCGCCGCGGGGTTGTGCAACGGTGCCAACTCGTTCAGCCCCTCTATATCGCTCAGGACCCCTTCAGTAATAAGCGTCGGCTGGGTGAACAGCCCACCTCCCTGCACCACCCTGTGCCCTATCGCGCCAATCTCTGCGTCTAGGGCTCCAATGCCGCCGGAGACACCCGCCAGCGCCGCCAGTGCCTGCGACACTGCCTCCTTATGGGTAGACGCGGCTACTTTGCGAGCGGGGTAAGACCCCTGCGGAGAGCTAAACTTGATAGTGGCTTCGGGGCCGATGCGATCTACCGTGCCGTTAGACACCTTGTTGATGCTGTACGCGGGAGACTTGCCTCCCACTTCTACCAGGTCGAATTTGAGGCTGGAGCTTCCACAGTTGAAAACGAGTATTAGCATTCGTGTGTGCTGCCTTACATGGTATGTCTTTGTACCAATATACCACCGCAATGCAGAAGGACACTAGACGAGAGAGAAACACAACTATACGCCTTTCGTCCGTCGTCCATCGTCCATCGTCTCGCGTATAATATCCCCAAGACCAACGGAGGGACGTACTCTGCCTTTGAACGGTGGACTTGCATTTGGCGAGTGGCTCAAGAAGCGCCGCAAAGACCTCGACCTCACGCAGATCGACCTTGCCGACCGCGTGGGCTGTAGTCCCTTTGCCATCCAGAAGCTAGAGGCCGGTACTCGCCGCCCGTCAAGGCAGATAGCCAGGCTGCTGGCTGAAGAGTTGGGCGTGCCCGAACAAGAGCAAGCTGCCTTCGTGCGCTTCGCCAGGGGCGTGTCCGAGACCGAGGAACACGAGCCGCAAGCCGACAGCGTAGCCCCCTCCGGCGCGCTCCCCGAAATTGTCCATCACCCGCCAGCCACCCCAGCCAACCTGACCCTCCCCATCACCCGCATCCTGGGCCGCCAGGAGGAGATCGCCCGCATAAGTGGCCTGTTAGCCAGGGATGGCATCCGCCTGCTCACGATCACCGGGCCGGGCGGTGTCGGCAAGACGCGCCTGGCGACCGAGGTGGCCCTCCGGCAGGTGCGACAATTCCGCGATGGGGTGTACTTCGTACCGCTCGCCACGGTGCGCGAACCCGGCCTGGTAGACAGGGCCATAGCCGAAGCCCTCGACATCAAGGACATGGGCGGCCAGCCGTTGCGCGACACCCTCCGACTCGCGCTGAACGACAGGCACATGCTGCTGGTGCTGGACAACTTCGAGCAGATAATGCCCGCAGCCACGCTGGTGGTAGACCTGCTGGAATCCTCGCCGGGATTGAAGGTGCTGGTCACCAGCCGGGCCGCGCTGAACCTGCGTGGCGAGCAACAGGTGCCCCTCGCGCCGCTCCCCTTGCCCGACCCTGCCCGCGATGGCACCGATGCGCCCGAAAGCCTCTTGAGCTATCCGTCTATCCAACTGTTCGTGGAGCGGGCGCAGGGCATCAACCCGGCCTTCGCGCTGACTGAGGAGAACGCCGAGGCGGTGGCCGCCATATGCGCCCGGCTGGACGGTTTACCCCTCGCAATAGAACTCGTGGCCGCCCGTAGTAAGCTGCTGCCGCCGAGGGCGTTGCTCTTGCGGCTCGACAAAACGCTCGGTTTGCTGAAGGGCGGCAGCCAGGACATGCCTGCCAGGCACCAGACCATGCGCGACACGATAGCCTGGAGCTACGACCTGCTGGACGAGGGGGAGCGCGCCCTTTTTGCCCGCATGGGGGCTTTCCTGGGTGGCTTCACTATGTCGGCTGCCGAGGCGGTGTGCAACGCCTACGGCGACCTGCAATGCGAGGTGGTGGATGGCCTGGAGTCGCTGCTGGACAAGAGCCTGATACGGCAGGCGGGCACCTCCCACGAAGAAGCGCGGTTCACCATGCTGGAAACGATCCGCGAGTACGCCCTGGAGCAGTTGGACCGGCTGGGCGAAACGGAGAGCATCCGGCTGCTGCACGCTGAGTATTACCTGGCGCTCACCGAGCGGGCCGAGCCGGAGCTGAGAGGACCGCAACAGGTTAGCTGGCTCGACCGCCTGGAACAGGAGCACGATAACCTGCGTTCCGCCCTGCGCTGGACCCTCGACCACGGCAAGCCTGAGATAGCCGCGCGCATCGGTGGCGGGCTGTGGCACTTCTGGTACATCCGCGGCTACCTGGGTGAGGGGCGCGGTTGGCTGGAGGAGGCGCTGGAAAAGGGTGGCGAGACCCTCCCCAGTCCGATAAAGTGGTTGGTGTATCATGGCGCGGGCCGCCTGGCGACCGGACTGAGCGACTACAGCCAGGCAACCGCCCTGTTGAACGAAGGTCTCGCAATAGCCCGCGAACTGGGCGACCCCGAGCGGACCGCAAGGTCGCTATACCAGTTGGCCGCGGTGCTTATGTACAAGGGCGATTACAAAGGATCGTGGGCGGTGCAGGAAGAGACGCTCGCCATATACGAATCGATAGGCAGCAGGTGGAACGTGGCCGTCACTACGGGCTTCATGGGCACCCTGGCCCTCTACCAGGGCGACTTTGAGCAGGCAACCACCCTCCTGAGAACGAGCATCGCGCAGCTTCGAGAGCTAGGGGAGCACTGGTACGTGGCACTGGAGCTAGGTAGCCTATGCCACGCCGTGCGCCGCCAGGGTGACCTGGAGCACGCGGAGGCCATTGCCAACGAAAGCATAGCCATCTTCCGGGAGATGGGCGACAAGCGCGCTATGGACATAGCCCTCCTGTGCCTGGCCGACGTGGCGCGTTGCCGGGGCGACTACTCCCAGGCGCGGTCCCTATACAGGGA
>JALZHG010000340.1 GCA_030914045.1 Chloroflexota bacterium
ACGATAGCGACTTTCCAGTTCGGCGGTGCTCAGATGCGACTCGAGCTTTATCTTCTTCGGCATGATGCATGATTATACAGCCGGATTTGGTATCAGGGTTAAGTACCGGACCGGGGCTATCGGCTGTTTTTGGCCCTGTAGGACCGGGGCTATGCAGGATCTTGGATATGAACTTCGGAGAACACCTTCCCTACCTTTATATGTGTCGCCCAGGTACATATCCTGGATGGCGCCCAAAAGGGGGCCGAGGATGGCTCGAGAACACTTCGCCATCCGATGGCTGTAGAAGAATCGCTCCTCGGCTCCCTTATGAGGAGGCCCCGATCGCTAATAGAGATCGGCGAAGAAGTGGAGAATTCGCTATGTAGGGAGCTGTCGGCGGGGTACTCTCTGAGGGCAAACTGCTAAGAGCGAGATGCGGAGGTGCTCATGGATAAAGCCTGGGTGGGAGTCGATGCTGGCAAGGAGTTTCACTGGGCTCACGTAACTGGACGCTTCGGGGAGGGAACTGCTCTCCCGCGAGGTCGAAAATGGCGAAGCCGACCTCTCGAGGCTCATCGATGAGGCTCTCCTTCTGGCGGAAGAGATCCTCTGGGCGGTGGATCAACCAGGAGGCGGCGCTGCGCTCTTGCTGGCACTGCTATGGGAGCGAAACCAGAGGGTTCTCTACATCCCCGGCCTCACCCTAGACCGAGCCCGCGACACCTACCGCGGTGAATCTAAAACTGATGCCCGAGATGCACATGTAATAGCCGACCAGGCCCGGATGAGACCAGACCTCGGTGAGCTCGAGCCAGGTGAAGAACAGATCGCCGAGCTGCAGCTTCTCCTCGCTCGCCGTCGCGACCTCATCACCGATCAGAGCCGAATCGTCACTCGCCTCAGAGAGACGCTTCTGTCTTTGTTTCCGGCTTTGGAGCGGGCACTGGATCTGAACAGCAAAGGTCCCCTTATCCTCCTCACTCACTACCAGACCCCGGCAAAGCTTAGACGAGCGGGCCATAAGCGTATTGCTGCTTACCTGAGGTCCCGCGGCGTCAAAGGATCCAATAGCGTAGCGCAGAAGGCTCTCGCTGCGGCCAAGGCCCAAAGCGTCACTCTACCCGCACAGGACACGTCGCCGCCTCTATCGTTGCCGAGCTCGCCGAAGACGCGTCCTCGGCCTCAAGGAGCGCATCCGCGCCCTCGACGAGGAGCTTGGGCAGCGTTTTTTCGCCCGTCCCGAGGCTCGGATCCTCACTAGCCTGCCGGGCATGGGACCGATCCTCGGGGCCGAGTTGCTAGTGGCCGTGGGCGACATCTCCGCTTTTGAGAGTGCCGACCGGCTCGCTGCCTACGCAGGTCTCGTTCCGGCGGCCCGTGACTCCGGCAAGCGAGTGGGTAACCACCGCAGGATGCGAGGAGGGAACAAGACCCTCAAGAGGGTTTTCTACCACTCGGCGTTTGCCAGCCTGCGTGGTTCACTGGAGTCCAGAGCCTTCTACGAGCGCAAGAGAGCTGAGGGCAAGAGGCATACTCAGGCTCTCATCGCCCTCGCTCGCAGGAGGGTCAACGTTTTGTGGGCGATGCTGCGTGACGGAACCACGTTCGAGGCCCGCTCTGCGACTTGACATTTTCATAGAGATTCTTCTAGCTCGACTTTAGCCATTAGGCCGCATAGCAGAGCGCATCGGTCAAGCGTTCCATTAACGCTCGCGGGACTTTTACCGTCTCGGTCTCCGCGGCCGACCCGCAAAAAAGGTTCTTGTGCCCACAACTCCTTGCGCACTAGCGCCAAAGCATCGGAGAAGGTTGGATGCTCCTTGTCGTACCACGCCGCTCGCCTCGTGGCGCTGGAGAAGTGCGCTTCTTGTCGGTGAGCGAAGAGGGTGATCACTGAGAACAGCCCTAAGAGCGCCGGGGTGGTTCTGCGTATCGCCAAATCCGACCACTGCCTCTGCGTCTCGAATCCTAGATGCCTACGCACCTCTTGGAAGGTCGCTTCCATCTGCCAGCGCACAACAAACCAACAGAGGATCTTCTGCGGATCGACCTCGAGGTCGGTACACAGAAGGGCCTGGGTTTTGAACTCTCCCCGTGGATCGCGCACCAAGACCCAGCGCAGGGGTACGGCGAATAAGCCCGTGCTGTACCACACGGCCGTCGCAGAAGCGATCTCAACCATACGTTCCCTTTCGCCATACCAGTCAGCGATCGTGATGGGTCTCCAGACGGTGGCAGGATCTTCGGCCACCACCGAAAGGTTCGGCAGTCGCTCGCCCTTGAGGCGAGGTCTTCCTATCTGGCCCGGTTTGCGTGGTGGCGCCGGCTCGTAGAGCGCAGCATCTAGGCGCAAGCGGGTGACGAAGGTCACCGGCCTACTCAAGCTTTGGCAACGAAAGAGTAGCTTGAGAGAAGCGTAGGCGCTGTCGGCCACCGCAACGATCTCGCGTTCCGGATACCAGCGCCTTACCTGCAAGAGCAGTTGCCAGGCCCACTCGGTTATCTTCTTGTGCCGTCTGCCCCGCGCAGCGGCATAACGCTCGGAAGGAGCCAGGGCAGAAAGGAAAGGCAAGGCCCAGACCCGAGAAGCCCAAGGGATCTCCACCAACAGCATCGCACATACCCACCTCAGTCCGCTGCTTTTCACGACGTTTTCATGGGTGGAACGTACCGGATCGCGGTAGACACCTTTAGCAGAGATCTTCTTGCCCCAACGCCTCTCCAGAGTCTCGTCGATGCCCACAACCAACGGATCTCCTTCTGCCACGAACGCCTTCCCCACCAACCCCGACAGCACGCAACTCGCCTTCAGGCTCGACCAACTAGCACGGCTAAGCACTCGGTGGTAGCGATGAAACTGCTTCTCCTGGTCTAAGCCCATCGCGCGCAGGGCGGAACTTACGGTCCTTGTGCCTGGAGCGAGGATCGCCCCCGCCAGGAGCACCTGAACATGCTGCCAGACGCGTTTGGAGAACAGTGGCGCGAACGGGGCTAATACCCGTATCATCACGGTCGGTAGGGTACGCACCTTGAGATCACCTCTTTTGAGCGAGCTGGTGACGAGCGCACCCTACTCCTTTCGCTCACCAATGGCTAAAGTCGAGCCTAGAGAGACTGTCCGAAAAGGGTGTGTTGGGTAGTGGTTCGCTACTCTAGCATGCATGAGAAAGGGATACCCAACCGACCTCTCCGACGCCGAGTGGGCTTGCATAGAGCCTCATCTACCTACTCCAAAAGCCCCCGGACGGCCCCGGGTGCATTCTCTGCGCGAGATCCTCAACGCCATCTTCTACATCGTGCGTAGCGGCTGTGCTTGGCGCTTGTTGCCGCATGAATTTCCTC
>JALZHG010000341.1 GCA_030914045.1 Chloroflexota bacterium
GCCGTCCATAGCGCCCCGGCTGCTTTACAGGACTCTGACTTACCAGCTGTTACTGACTGTCCCGGCAAGGTCATCGACTAGCTTTGGGCTGAGCTGTCCGGCGGAAGCGGCTCCAATCGCAACCGCTCGAAATCTATCCCCAGAAAATACTTCTCCGCGCCCGTCACCTCCTCGACGAGCTTCGGCATGAACTGCACGACCGTCGACTTCCGCGTCTCCTTCGGCGGGCCGCTCAACAGCTCCAGCGTCGTCTCGTAGGCGGTGACGAGCTTCTGCACCTGGGAGGAGCGCCGCTCTCCACCCCCTGCCCCCATCGGCTCGGTGCTCGTCCTCCGGTAAGCGGTGCAGTAGTACCGCTCGACCGCCCCTTCGATGGTGATACGTGCATCCCACGTGTCTGCCCACGAGAGCCTCTCAAACAACTCCTCGTCGCGGAAGACGACCTCGTCCTTTCCCCTATCGCCTGTCCACAGCAGGTGCAGCAGAGCGGCCATCACCAGCGGGTCTCGTCCGCCGGGCAACCCCTTCTCCGAATCGCTGACGGCTTCGAGCCGGAAGGTCAGCCCCGGCCCGTGCGCCCTGACGCTCCTTGCTGTGTAGAGCCGGCGTGGGTGGTGCGGCTCGCCCAGGCCGGAGAGCAGGAACCCGGAGAGGTTGACGCCGAGCACCCGGCGGGCGGTGTCGAGCAGGTCGCTCTCCGATTCGGTCGGGACGTAGGGGGTGCTCATCTATCACTCATCAGGCCGCGCCGGCACAGACTGGCCGTACAGCTGCCGCCCGCTTTCGCCGAACAAGGCCCACCAGGTGTAGGCGGCCAGCAGCGTGCCCAGCGGGAAGACGAGGACGTAGAGGGCGCAGGAGAGGAGAGCGAGCACCCGGCCCCACCTCCTGATCGTGAATACGCCGTAGGCGGTCAGTAGCTGGAGGAGCGGCAGGGGCAGCACGAAGAGCATCCACGCCAGCCTCTCGGCGGCGTCCGCGGGCCGCCTGCCCCCTTCCAGCACGGCGGCGACGGCAAGGCCCGTCAAGACGAGCGCGCCGACCAGCCCGTGGAGGATTCCCACCGTCCTGTTGTGATCACGAGGGGTCATAGATTCGCCCAGTAAACGTAGCTAAATAATTGAGCGCCTAGATATAGGTAGCGACGGAAAGTTTCTTATCAACGTGAGGATGGTGTTAGTCGCAGTGATGACGAATTAACATATGCTTTGATATCTTTAGGTGAGTCCTGTCTTTGACAAGCGCTCGCTACAACTTATGTGTAGAGCGGCCCGACGGTGTAGACGATGAGGGCTGCCGGAAGTTTAAGCTGCGAACTTCCGGCGTCCCATATTAGTTACGAACACAGTTTACTATATAGTAAATCGCGGCCGTCAAGTACCCGAGTCCCATCAGGAGGAGCATTCTGATGGGACGCTCACACCGCCAGAAACCCGCGCGGCTTGCGGCTAAATTACACGCGATAAGAGATCAGCTGGGGCTTACACAGGAACAGATGATCGACCGGCTGGGCAACGTCGCGTCTTCACTTTACCCCGCCAGTATCTCACAGTATGAGGGCGGCAAACGCGAGCCCCCATTACCAGTCCTACTAAGATACGCAAGGGTAGCCGGAGTGCCTGTGGATATGCTGGTCGACGACGAGCAGGATTTACCTGCCCGGCTGCCTTCGATATCAGGGGGGCAGTTGGTTTTGAAGCTTATCCGTACCACCTCTCTGCGATAATCAAGTACACATCCAAATACCCGACACGGCGCTTCTCCCGGCGTGTGCGGGCACGACCCTTTGCGTCCCGGCCCCCTCGTCAATGATTTGCCATGAAGTCAACGGGCTCGACAAGCACCTGTGGCTTGGGTTCCGTCGCTAAATCAACTTCCTTCAGTCTCCCTCGTGCTCTTCCAGGAACGACCGGACGATCTCTTGGGCTTTGACGAACTCCACTCCGTACTCGGCGGGGTATTCGGGAGCATTATTAAACTCTTGGTATATGTCCGCAAAGTCGTACCACCAGTTGCTATTCCTCCTGCGCGGCAGCGTAAGAACGCCTGCGAACATCTTTCCAGAGAAGAGCCGCATGATCGTATTATTATCGAGGACACGCCCAGCACATTTCTGCTTACGCTCTGCTTCTTCGAGTGCTAGCAGCTTAAGAATCAACTGGTAGAAGCTAAATATCTGATGGCTGCCCGTGCCGCCGACATGGCTACTGATGCTGTACATGCCGGGCAACACCACGTATTTCCATTCCGAAAGTTTCAGAATGATGCCCGCCTCCCCGTCCTCTGTGTCGTCTCTAACAAATATAATCTCCTCCGGCGCAAGGTCGATGATTCGCTCGTAGTAATCTAGCGGGGAAAGCTCGAAGCGTTCGTCACTGTCATAAGGGTCGCCTTCGCCGAATTTCAACCAGGACTGACTTACCCCGAACTCCTTCGCGAATCCTTCAAGGAAGGCGAATGGGGGCTCGGCATGGCCTAGTACGTAAGCCTCCAACTCGCTTACTTTATCGAGCCCCATAATGCCGGCCAGTTTTGCTACGCTGAATTGGTCGGACTTCCGGCCCTCGTTCATTAAGTCTATGACTTGACGGAGGCGGTGGGAAAGCAGCTGACTCTCGGTGCTACCGCCCATCCGATCCCGGATTGCTGACGTGTCGGCCAAAATCGTGCGTAAACCATTTTCTAGCAGGACTTCTAACCTTTTCCGTTCACCAGCCCGGTCTTGTTGCTCCGCCGGCATGTGGTAAGCAGTGACCCGCTTCATACGTAGATCGAAGGGAAGCAACTCCGGCCCACCGAAGGCCGAGTTCATGACCAAGATGACGCGTTGGTTGCCAAGAGCCTTCAAGGCGTAGCCTAATTCGACCAAGACGTTGGGGTTAGGTGTGGGCCTCACCCCGGGGAGTCCTTTAATGATTGAAACGTCACAGACGAAGACTTGCGCTTTCTCTATCTTGTCTAAGATCGTACTCGCTATGTCCGGCGCGCCGGGCACGTCCACTGTGTCCCGATCAACCACAGGCTCGACCTGAATGGAATTGTCTTCACGGATGGACTTAGCAGCGTTTTCGAGAGCTTTCCCAATGAATCCGCGATTCGTGGCGTTCGGCAGATCGGACTGCCAAGAATAGAACACTCGCATTGCTAAATTTTACTATCTGCCGTGCCGCAGCGCGGACGCCGTATGGGTTGGCGGCCTCTAAGGTGATGGGGCAAAAGTAACGTACCTAATCTCTACCCACGTTAAAAATCTGCTCGTCCCATGGGACCAATGCCGCGGGGCTCTCAGGCAGTAAGGCTAGGCGGATCGCCTCGTGC
>JALZHG010000142.1 GCA_030914045.1 Chloroflexota bacterium
TCGGGGTTGTTGTCCATGAAGCCGAGTATGCGGATGCCAGACCAGCGCTGCCGACGGAACTCGTTCGCCACCTCAGCGCCCCGCTTGTCCGCGCCCACGATGAGCACCCGCGTCTCAATGTTGGGGTGGTCGCGGTTGACCAGGTGCCACACCCGCAAAGCCCACCTGTAGCCGACGAGGAGGGAGGTGGAAATGAGATAGAAGTAGAGGAAGCCGAGGCGCGGCAGGTCGAGGTTGATCAGGTACAGGAGGCCGGTCAGCGTGAGGGATACGAGGGTGCTGGCTACGACCACCCGCTGGAACTCTTCTATCCACCGGATGACCTTGCGGCCGTTGTAGACCGAGTTTGCGACCAGGAATAGCACGCCCAGCAGGCCGAAAGCCAGGTGCAGACTGAGGCGCAATTCTTCGACTTCTATCTGCGGCCAGGGCTGGAAGGGCTGCCAGATGGGTATGTCATAGCGGAGCGCCATTGCCACTTCCAAGGACAACTGCACTATTAAGACATCTATCAGGAATAACAACGCCATGTAATTGGCATTGAGCCTCTTAAACATGGAGCTTGGTACCTCCCTTGTGCCCCCCTGAAAACTACCACCTACAAGTATATGGCAAGGGTATCGGTAAAGCAACTAGAACGCGTGCGGCCCGCACGCCCGTTCTACCACCTGTGCATAAAGGTCATCTCAGCGTCGTCTGCGTGTCCGCTTGCCCCGCAACACTTGCCGGAACAACTCCAGGTATCTCTCCGTAATCTTGTCCCATGAGTAGTTGGCCCTTACGTGTGCCAGCGACATAGCGCGCCTTTCCTCCACCACGTGCGGGTTCTGCAACAGGTGAGCCAGCACCCGGCAGAGGCTGGCCGCCCCTTCCCTGCCGTCGTAGCTGAAACCTGCCGTGCCGACCGTCTCCAGGTTCTCAGGCGTGTCATGCGCGACCACGCAGTTGCCGAAGCCCATCGCTTCCAGCAGGGCCGGGTGCGTGCCCCCCACACCCGAAGTCTCCACGAAACAGTAGGCGCTGGAGCTTAGCTCTCGGTAGCCATCCCCGAATACGTAGCCTGTAAACACTACCCCTTCGCACGCCCCCTCGCGCAACGTTTGCTTGTATTCCTCGGCGTAGGGCGCATCTCCCACGATGACGCACTTCATGCCTTGCTTGTCGGGCAGCATGCAGTAGGCTTCCACCAGGTGATGGGCGCAGTTCTCCGGCACCAGGCGGCCCACGAACAGAATGTACTTGCCCGGCTCAAGTCCATACTTGCTTAACGTATCACCGGGGGGCAGTGGTTGCACGTCCGAGCCGTAGGCGATGTATGGCGGCTTTACCCGGTAAGTATCTTCATAGTACCGCTGCACCACGGTGGAGTCGGTGAGGAAGGCGTTGGGCAGCACCGTCGCCATGCGCTCCGCGAAGCGGATGTACTTGCGGGCAAGCTCAGGCCACTTCTCGCGCTTCCAGTCGAGGCCATCCACGTTGATGATCGTGCGCTTCCCCACCAGCCGGGGTATCCAGGTCACGAGGCTGTTGCCCGCGATGAAGTAGAGACAAATATCGTAAGGCTGGAAGAGCGCGTGGAGCGACGAGAAGAAGGAGTGGACCAACGTGTCGAGGTACTTGTTCGGGATGGTGGGCAGCTTCACCAGGCGCATGCCCTTGTAAGTCTTGCCCTTGTACTTTATGTGGTGGCTGCGGCAATAGACTGTTACTTCGTGCCCGCGCTCCACCAGGCGGGAGCCTAGCTGCTCGACGCACGTCTCAAAGCCACTGTAGCTCGCCGGTATCCCGCGCGTGCCAAGCATCGCGATCTTCAATGTTGCCCACCTTTTGCGACGAGTTGTAGGGGCGGGCCCCCGTGCCTGCCCTTGTAGGATATTAGGAGTCTTGTAGACTGTGTTCTCAGCGGTAATAATACGGCACCACCAGCACCAGCAGGCAATACCCCGCGAAGAATGCCGCCGCAGCGCACCAGAGCCACGTACCCCAGGGCATTACCAGGGCCGCCTCCCCTGTTGAAACAGATGTAGGAGCAGGGTCGACTGGTGTAGTCCGCACCTTACCCGAACTATTAGCCCGTAGCACTAGCCCGGCTGCCCCAGACCAGGCCAGGTTGAGGCCCTCAAAGATGAGCCACAATACGGGCACGGTGTACCCGAACAGGTACCGCCCCTGCGGATCGGTGTGCACGCCTGAGGTGCTCAACGGCCCCATCATGCGTGCGAACGTGATGAAAACAGTCGCCACCAGGCCCAGCAGCACGACCAACCCAAGCCACTCGAACGGAGTCCACGCTCCAACGCGGCGCACTCCATGCCAGGCCAGGGCGGCAAATACCAGCACAATAAGCACATTGAGAAGGGCATAGCCGGGTTCCGGTAACGGTATCGACAGCCAACCGAAATTGGCCCAAAACGAGCGGAACTGGCGGTAGGCGTACCTCTGCCAGATTGCCCCTTTGTCGAACGCCTGCGGGTTCACGAGCACGTCTATGATGTCCAGCGACTCGCCCCGCAAGATGCGCGCCCCTAGCCCGCTCACGGTCAGCGAGCCAGTCTCCATCGAGGGGTTGAACACCGGCAGGCGCACCTCTTGTGGCATGCCATTACGCTCTCGCTCGGACGTCTCGGGAGCGAGCAAGGGAGTGGCCGCCATCGAAACGTCGTCAACGTACAGCCCGGTGCTGCCCGCGGTAAATCGCACCCACACCTTGCGGTCGCCGTTTGTGCCCGCGTTCGAGATGCTGAACTGTTGCCACTGCCTGCGCGTCGGAGTGATAGGCACGCTGTACAGAGTCTGACCGAGGGTCTCCGCCCCAATCCGGGAAAGCGTGCCGCGCCGGTCTTGGAGCAGTTCCGCGTGCGACTCGACGGTGGTAGTGAATACCCCAGGCTCGGCATCTTTGCCTTGCTGCGCCCAGAAGGTAAGGGTAGCGGTGTAGGGAGGGTGAGGCCACGGCAGCTCCACCCATTGGTAAACTGTCTGCCCCGGCGGCACCTCTATGGCGTACGCTCCGTCATGTGCGGCCATTTGCACCCGGTCCGGCCTCATGGAAGGTCCCCCCGGCACCTGCCAGCCCGCCACGGCAGGACTCGGACGGAAGAGCAGCATGGTAGTCACGACGCACAGCACCAGGAAGCCCGCAGCCACAATCCCAGGCACAAGGTAAGGAGAGACAGGCGAGCTTTGCCCCCTTTCCCGCGTTCTCCCGGACAGAAGCCGGGCAACTCGCCACCGTGGCAGGTACCGGGTGAGCAGCAGCCCCAGCCACACCAGCAGCGCCAACCCCAGCAACGGCCCACCCGATACGAGGGCCGTCAGCTTGGCGAAGGCTCCCGCGCCCAGCAAGGCGACAGAGAGTGCCGCAAGCCCCACCCCACGCCAACCATAAGGCCACTTCAGCAGGGCTACCAGTGAGACGAACAAGGCCGTCACCGCCAGGTCGGAGATAACGTCGTTGCTCACGACCGAGGCGATGAAGGTGTGCATGGGCAGCAGCGCCACCCCCATCGGCAATGCCAACCGCAGCCAGGGCAAGCGGCGGCCACCCAGAAACGCGCCCGCAAGCCACGCCAGCGCCACCACACCCAGGTTCAGCAGCACCGACACGAACCGCATGACACGCAACGCGGCACCAGGCTCGACAAACGGGTCTATACCCGCACCCAGGGCGTTGGCGACGTGCAGGCTTACCGCGCAAAGCCAGTAATAGGGGGCAGGCTGCCTTATCTGCCACATTAGTTCCAGGTAGATGTCCCGACCTCCCTGTGGGAAGGCAGGCGCGCCGGGCGTAGGGTGTCCCGACACGAGCCGCGTCCAGTTGTGCTCGCCCATCGAGGCCACCACCGCCGCCTTGAGCGCCAGCGCCTCCTGGTGGTCCTTGCCGCCCTCCTGCCACTCCAGCCGCTGCACCGCGTCATCGTCCAGCCCGTGACGGTAGAGCAGCGCGGCGTAGGCATAATGCCCGTGCTCGTCCGGCCCCTGCCACGGCGGCACGAGCAGCGAGAAGAGCACGCCGTTAGCGAGAGCCACAACCAGAGCTATCAGTAGAGACAGGGAGAGGATTTTGGATTTTGGATTTTGGATTTTGGATTTTGGTTGGAGAGAAGTATAGGCTGCGAAAAGAACGGACAGTGCGCCTGCCGCTAGGAATAGGATCATCAGCCACTTCGGCACGTTGGCAGTAGCGTGTTGTGCCAGTCCCCGAAATGCGTCTAAGGGCGAAGGATCGTACCTCAAGCCAAAGGCTATGTCCGATTGCTGGGGCTGCCCGTTCAGGTATGCGGTGCCGCCTGGGTAAGTGTCGGTGGGGAGATTGGGGTCGAACTGTACCCACCACAGGAGCGCGGGCGCGTTGTCAAGAGTGGCATCCGGCGACTCGATTTGCACGTAGTAGGTCTTGTCCTGGCTAGCGGCTATAGGCGGGAAAGCGAAACGCTGGTACTGGCTTTCCTCCACCGCCCCTGTGACGTGGAGCGTGGAAGTAGCGACGTCTCGGCTATCTCCGGGTGCTTCCCGCAGGTGCATGACCAGCGTGGCCCCATCGTCCCGCCCGCGAAAGTACTGAGGATTGATGCGCACTTCCAACCCGGAAAGATTGGGGTAGCGCGACAGGAACGTCTGCCCGATGGAGGTGCCCGGCACGAGCGGAGAGGAGACCGCGTTAGCCCCGTCGCTACGCCAGTGTGTGACGGACGAGTAGGCACTTACGAGGAGCGCGAACAGGCCCAAGAGCAGCACCAGCCAGCGCAAAAGCGGAGTAATTGCCCAGCGTCCTACCGTGCCGAGTACCGCGACACGTTCCCCACGCAGGCTGGAAGTCTCAACTGTTGTGGTCACACCTCTATCCACCGTCACCTGGCATTATAGGTTGAGGCAACGGTGGATAGCAAGCGGAACGATAGACGATAGACGATGGACGATGGCAAGACAACTATCGTCTATCGTCCATCGTCTATCGTCTATCGTCCTGCTGCCCTAGCGCGGCTGCTACCCCGGCCCCGGCGGGCATCGAGAGACCGAAGGAGCGAAGGGTCTCTTCCAGCGCGCCGAGGAGGTGCAGTACGAAGCCTTGTTGCGCCCCGTAGCCCATCAGGCCGACGCGCAGGAGCTTGCCTTTCAGGGGTCCGAGGCCTCCACCTACCTCTATACCATGACGGTTGAGCAGGTGGGAGCGTAGCTCAAGCTCGTCCAGGCCGTCGGGCAGCAGTATGGCGTTGAGGGGCCACAGGCTCCACTCCTCGTCGGGCAGGAAACCCAGGCCCATCGCCTCGACGCCCGCCCGGAAAGCCAGATGGCTGCGCCGGTGCCTCTCCCACCTGTGCTCCAGGCCTTCCGTGTGCAGCAAGCGCAACGCCGTGTGCAGAGCGTAGATGAGGGGCGCGGATATCGTGTGGTGGTACTGTCGTTCGTCCCAATAGCGGTGCAGCAGTGTGGCATCGAGGTAGAAGGTGGGCACGGGCCTGTCGCGGCGGGCGGCACGTTCCAGGGTGCGTTCGTTGATAGTGAACGGCGCGAGGCCGGAGGGCGCACCCAGGCACTTCTGGCTGCCGCTGTAGCACACGTCAATGCCCCACTCGTCCACCAGGAGCGGCTGCCCGCCCAGCGAGGTGACCGCGTCCACCACGAAGAGCGCGTCCACCTCGTGCGCGGCCGCGGCTATCTCAGCGAGGTCCTGGCGCACGCCCGTGGAGGTTTCGGCATGCACCGCGCACACCACGCCCGGCCTGACCCGCTGTATCGCCTCCCACATTTGCTCCACATACAGCGGCTTGCCCCATTCGCCCTCTACCCGCGTGACCACACCGCCCAGGCGAGCGGCTATCTGGCACAGGCGGTCGCCAAAGTAGCCCATTACGCCGACCACGACGTGAGCGCCCGGCTCGACGGTGTTCGCCAGGGCCGCTTCCATGCCCGCCGTGCCCGTGCCCGAAATGGCGAGCGTGACCTGGTTGCGGGTGCCGAACACCGCCCGCAGCATATCCTCAAGCTCCTGCATTATCTGTAGCAGTGCCGGGTCGAGGTGCCCCAGCGGCGGCAGCAGCAGCGAGCGCAGCACCTCCGGGTCTACTTCGCTCGGCCCCGGTCCCATGAGCAGGCGCTTGGGCGGGCTGGCGTGGCCGGGAATGGTCACTCTCTTGGTATCTCTCTCGGTGGCTTCGAGCATCTATCGCTCCTTTCTTCGCGGGTGCAACGACCTGTCAAGTATCTCGACCGGGTGCAATACCTTCAAGTTGGCGCCCAAGCGGCGGGCGTTAGTCTCGATCTGCAACGTGCAGCCGGGGTTGGCGCTCGCCACTACTTTCGCCCCGGTTGCCAGTATGTGGCGGGCCTTGCGCTCGCCAAGCTCCCCGGCGGGCTGTGGCTCCACGAGATTATATATGCCCGCGCTCCCGCAGCATATCTCGGCTTCCGTGACGGGTACAAGCGTCACCCCCGGTATGCCTTGCAGCAGGCTCCGGGGTTCGCGGCGGATGCCCTGGGCGTGCGCCAGGTGACAGGCATCGTGGTAAGCCACCTTTGCACGCACGGGGTGCCGCACCGACATAGGCCCCAATTCCACCAGCAACTCGCTGATGTCGCGCACCCTGGCCGAGAACCGCGCGGCGCGCTCGGCAAACTCCGGGTCGTCGCGCAGCAGGTGGCCGTACTCTTTCATGGTGGAGCCACAACCAGCGGCGTTGACGGCGATGTAGTCCAACTCCTCCCGCTCGAACACTGCGATTAGCTTGCGGGCGAACCGCCGGGCGTGCTCCTCGTACCCCGCGTGCAGGGCCAGCGCTCCGCAACATGCCTGAGAAGCCGGAGCTACCACTTCGCAACCCTCCGTCGCCAGCACGCGCACGGTAGCAGCGTTCACCTGCGGGAAGAATACCTGCTGCACGCAACCCGTCAGCAGCCCTACCCTGGCCCTCGCCTTCCCAATGGGCTTCACGATTGCCGGAACTTTCATCCGTAGCTGTTTCAGCGTGATTCGAGGCATCAGGTCGTGCATGCTGCGCAGGCGTGGCGGGAGCTTGTCCAGCAGACCGCTCCGGTCGGCCAGGGACTGTAAGCCCAACGCCCGGTACAGCAGCAGAAACGGGGCCAGCAAACGCAGGCGTGATGGATACGGAAAGAGGGTGAATACCAAGCTGCGGAAGAGCTTGTCCGCCGGGTTGCGCCTGTAGCGGCGCTCTACCTGGCTGCGGGTGGCCTCTATCAGCTTGTTGTACTGCACGCCGGATGGGCAGGCGGTCACGCAGGCCATACAGCCGAGACACTGGTCGAAGTGGCGCACGAAGGTCTCGGTCATGCCCAGGCGGCCCTCGTTGCCCGCCTTCATCAGGTGAATCCGCCCGCGCGGAGAATCCATCTCTTCGCCCCACAGCAAGTACGTGGGACAGGTCGGCAGGCAGAACCCGCAGTGCACGCAGTCGTCAATCAGTTCTTCCGAAGGTGGATGGTGGGAGTCGAACGCGGGGAACAGCCGCGCGGGCGCACCAATCGAGCCACTCCCGCGCACTGCTTGCCGTCCCGAGCCTTCAACTGCAACCCCTATGTCCTGCGGGCCGGAGCGTACCGAGACCTCGCCCGCCACCTCCGCGGCCGCCTGCACGTGGGCAGGCACGCCGAACGTGGTCCGCTCGTACCCGGCGGTTGCCTGTTCCTTCTGTTCCTTGTCGCGCGATTGCTCCACTATTGCCTCGTTTCGGCTCAGATTCCGCCGACAAATCGGCCGGGGTTGAGCGTTCCGTGGGGGTCGAATTGCTGCTTCACCTTGCGCATAAGCGGCAGCCCTTCGCCCACCTCGCCCCAGACCTCAACCCGGCTGCGTACCTCCCCAGGCGCTCGCCAGACGACCAGGTTGTGGCCCAATGCCTCGGCTTCGGCGCGCAACCCCAGGACGAGAGCAGCGGCTGTATCAGCGGTGCCCCCACTCCACCTGAGCAGAGCGTGCCCGTGCCCAGCGTGAGCGCGCACCGTCAACTCCGTACCTGCTTCCTCCGCAGCCCTCGATGCCTCCTCCAATAACCCCGCAAGATCGCTAACGGTGGAGACTAATCTACAGAGCACGTCACTTTCCGCCGTCTGTACGACTCTATCAAACCGCTGCCACAGTTCTTCCTCCTGCGCGCCTGTGACAATCTGGCTGCTTGCACCCAGCATTCGGGCCGCCGATTGAGCCTGCACCAGTACGGAGGCGTGGGTGCTCTCAAAGCGCACGGCCAACGCCGATTCGCTTGGGAGTTGCGCGAAGTAGTCAATTGAGGTGGGCACCAGGGTGGACTGAAGTATAGCACCAACCTGGCGGCGCAGTTCATTGGGTGCGATATCAGCGACAACGGTAGCGGAAGCGGCAGGTAACGGGTAAAGCCGAAATGTCGCTTCGACCACCACACCCAGCGTGCCCAGCGACCCCGACAGCAGCTTGGGCAGGTCGTACCCGGCCACATTCTTGACCACCTTACCCCCGGCCTTCGCCACCACGCCATCAGCCCGTACGAAGGTAACCCCCAGGATGAGGTCGCGCACTCCCCCATACCGCAGACGCCTCGGTCCGGTGTCCGCAGTGGCAATCAGACCGCCCACTGTGCCGGGCACCGGAGGGTCAACCGCCAGGAACTGCCCGGCACCCGCAAGTTGTTGTTGAAGGTCCAGTAGGAGCACTCCGGCTTGCGCCGTCACCGTTAGGTCGCCAGCGGCATGTTCCACCACCTGGTCGAGCCTGCTCATATCCAACAGTATGTCACAACCGTTTGGTGCCGCTCCCCTGTCGAGCTTCGTGCGCGAACCGCAGGGCACCACCTTCAGCCCCTCTCCTATAGCCCAGCCAAGCACCTCCGACACCTCATGCAGGCTATGTGGCTCCACTACTAGCCCCGGCACAACACCAAGAACGGCATCGTCGGACGTGCCTGCTCTTGTAGAGGCTTTAGTGACCGTGTGAGTGGTGATTTCCAGGGTCATAGCTGTAAGTACGAAAGGAAACGTGACATATAGTTGCGCAATTAGCCAATAAATAGAATAACTAAGCTAGAATGTGTCTGCGATCCCGGCCTCTTGCAACGGGTGTGGCTTGTAAATGCCAGGTCGCTCGCCGCAGAGCCTCGGTGTGGGGAATATCTTGTCTGGGTTGAGAGTGCGGCTTGGGTCGATGGCGCACCTGAGCAATTGCATAGTGTCCAAGTCGTCGGGCGAGAACATGGCAGGCATGTGGCGCTTCTTGTCCAGTCCTACCCCATGCTCTCCCGTGATACTGCCCCCGGCGTCCACGCAGACGTGCAGTATCTCTCCTGCTAGTTCTTCCGCTCGCTCGGTCTGCCCCGGCAGGGTTGAGTCGAACAGCACCAGGGGGTGCAGGTTGCCGTCACCCGCGTGGAACACGTTCGCCACCCGCAACCCGTAGCGTTCGGCGAGCACGCCTATCTCGCGAAGCACGGTCGGCAGGGCGGTGCGCGGTATTACGCCGTCCTGCACGTAGTAATCACGGCTGATACGGCCCATAGCGGCGAAGGCCGACTTGCGCCCTTTCCACATCAGCACCCGTTCGTCGTCATTCTGCGCCAGTTTGACGGAGGTCGCGCCGTGCCCTTCGCAGATGCCACGCACGAGCACCATCTGCTCGGCTACCTCCACGTGCGGCCCGTCCAGTTCCACGAGCAAGACCGCACCAGCGTCGAGCGGGTAGTTGGCGTGCACGGCGGCCTCGGCTGCCTGGATGCTGAGGTTGTCCATCATCTCTATCGCGGCTGGCACTATCCCGGCAGCTATAATCTCGGACACCGCCGACCCTGCGTCATCAGGGGTGGCGAACGCCGCCTGCAACGTAGATACAGCCTCCGGTTTGCGCACCAACCGTAGTGTGACCTCCGTCACCACGCAGAGCGTGCCTTCCGACCCCACCAGCACTCCCACAAGATCGTAGCCGGGCTTGTCCACCGCCTTGCCGCCCAACCTGACGACCTGCCCGTCAGCCATGACCACCGTGAGGCCGACTACGTGGTTCACGGTGAAGCCATACTTCAAGCAGTGCGCCCCGCCGGAGTTCTCCGCCACGTTGCCGCCAATCGAGCATACTTGCTGGCTGGAAGGGTCGGGAGCGAAGTAATAGCCGTCCGGGGCCACCCGCTGAGTGACCCAGAGGTTCAGCACTCCCGGCTGCACCCGCGCCCTCGCGTTCTCAAGATCGACCTCCAGTATCTCCCGCATCCGGCTGAGACCTAGCACGATGCCGTTGCTCACCGGCAAAGCCCCCGCCGACAGCCCGGTACCAGACCCGCGCGGCACGACAGGGATACCCTGTGCGTGGCATAGCCGCATCACGCCCTGCACCTGTTCCGTGCTCGTAGGCAGCACCACCAGCATCGGCAGCACGCGGTGGTTGCGCAGTCCGTCCGACTCGTAGGTCACCAACTGCTCAGGCTCCGAAATCACCCCTTCCGACCCGATGATGCGCGTCAATTCTGCTATCAGTTCTGCTCTTTGCATGGTACGTAATTCGTAATTCGTAATTCGTAATTATCCTTCTAGCTGTCGCTGGAATTCTCGGATGGCGTTGGGGCCATCCAGCGTTCCCAGTTCAAGCTGGTAGTTGACCTGTTCGCCGGGCTGTAGGAAGCGGAGGCGGCCTTCTTCGCGGAGCTTGTGGCGCGGAGTTTCCCAGTAGGTTGCGGGTTCGAGGGCGCACACGTACTCGCCTGAAGAGAGTTGCTTCCAGTGCGCGAAGAAGGGTAGTTCGGCGGCGCGGTACCTGACGTAGCCGCCGAAGCCCAGCCGGTGGTTGACGATAGCGGCTTGCGAGTAGCCCTGGGCGTCAACGCGGGGCTTGTGGAAGAAGACCTGCTCGTCGTAATCCGGTCCGGCAGGTTCCTCAAAGCGGTCGTGCGTCTCGAAGCCTTTCTCGGCGCGGACGTCGCGGGGCCTCACCGACTCGTCGTTCGTCAGGATCTCGGAGTGCGGGCTGACTACTGGGAAGCCGAAGTTGCAGTGGTAGAGGAGCATGTGCGGTGAGGGCCTCAAGCCGTCGTTGAGCACTGTATCCTCAATAGTAAGCGAGTCGGCCCCCAGCCGCGTCGAAACCTTGCGTGTCAGCAGCAGGTTCTCCCCGCCAAGCGCCACCTGGCGGACCTGCCCCTCGATCTCCAGCACGTAATCGTCGCCGCGCCATTCCTCGGCTACGCGCACCTTCTCGGCGGGTATGTGGGCTATGCGGCCGTGCAGGCCCAGAGTCTCGCCCGCGTCCTCTTCGGGGTGGCCGAAGAAGGTCAGGCCGCAGGTGGTTACCAGGCCGCCACCCCAGGTACGCCCCCAGCCATAACCCTGCGGCTCGTAGTGCTCTGGGCGTCCCAATGCCGGGTGCACCCACGCCAACGGCCTGCCGGAGTGCTCCGCGTAGCCAATATCCATGGCACGGTCAATAAAGACCTGGAAGCGGAAGCCACTGCCCGTGTATACCTCGGCTACCCTCATACCTCGGGGCTTACCGTCGGCCAGTTCCAGCAGCCGGATGCCCGCCACCTGTCGCATGGTGCCGACCAACTCACGCAATTCAACAGGCGAGTAATCAGACCCAAATAGCTTCGGCATGTAATCTCCCAATTACAACACTACAAACAAGGCGGAACTCACAACACGTAACCCACAACACGTAATTCGTAATTGCCTACTCAAGGTCGAGGTAGGGTGTGGGGCTGTAGGCAGTCAGGCCGCCGTCTACCACGAGCGTCTGGCCTGTGATCCAGGAAGCTTCGTCTGAGGCGAAAAATAGCACGGCTGAGGCGATGTCGGAAGGCTTACCCGCCCTTCCGAGGGGTATCACTGTGGCCCAATTCGTGTCATATTCCGGGTCGTCTCGCAAGTTGCGGGCGTTGGTGATGGAGCCTGGGGCCACGCAGTTGATGGTAATGTTGTAGGGCGATAGCTCCAGCACCAGGTTGCGCGTCAGCATCTGCAAGCCACCCTTGGTCATCGCATAGGCCGACAAGTTCTCCACCGCCTGCACTCCCGCCACCGACGATGTGATGATAATGCGCCCGCCCGCGCCACGCTTGACCATCTCCTGCGCCACCGCCTGGGCCAGGAAGTAGGTGCCGCGCAGGTTGACGCTCACTACTTCGTCAAAGGCTTCCTCGGTGTATTCGAGAAACGCGCCCCAGCTTGTGATACCTGCGTGGCAGCAGGCGATATCGACCTGCCCAAACTCCCGCACCGCGCTTGCCACAAACTCGCGGCAACTCGCTACCGATTGCACCGCCACCCGCGCGGCTATCGCGTTCCCGCCATGCTCCGCGATGGTGCGGACTGCGCGCTGGGCACCCTCTTCGTCGCTGTTATACCCGACTACGACAGCCGCGCCCGCCCCACCCAAGCGCAAGGCGATCTCATAGCCAATGCCTGTGCTGGCCCCACTTACGATGGCTACTTTACCGGAGAGATCGAGCATTGGGTGGACCTGCTGTGTGGACGATGGACGATAGACGATGGACAGGCGCGAAGTTACCCCTAATATAACGCATATACAGGTGTGGGC
>JALZHG010000342.1 GCA_030914045.1 Chloroflexota bacterium
TGCAGGATATTCTATGCGCAGAAATGCCTCGATGGTCTCAACAACCGTGGCGGCCTCGTTAGGAAGGTAGGCTGCGATAACCGCACTCGCTGGTGGGTAGTGCCCCCCCGAATCGTCAGGTGAGCTTAATAAAGCGGTGATGGAACGCCAGGGGTTCGCCGGCGGGAAAGGCACTCCAATTTCGCGCGGTGGCTCTAGCGGACCGCTAATAGCACGCCGGTTACTCTCGACTATAAACGGATAAGAGGCCGCGGGCTCGGCCGGTGGAGCTACAGGACGAAGTGCCAAGAAGCCTTCAACCCAGATGAAGGCGGCGGTAACCAAGAGTGCCACAACAACGGTCAAGTAGCTTATGGACGCAATATCAACTCCAAAGAACTTGTATAGGGTGACGTACATTAGAAACGGGATAACCATCGGGGTCAGCTGCACGATAGCCACCTGAGTTGGCAGCCGGAGCTTAACCAGCAGACGCCTCCACCAACTCAGCTTAGCAGCCCGCGCTCGCGCCACGTGTACCTTGGGGTCGTAACGCGCGGGGCGCAGATCGAGGTGCTCGGCCGCATACTCGAAGGCCGCAAGCGCCCGGGCGTGCAACTCATCGATCGAAGTATCCGCGCTGAACGGCGCGAAACCGATCGCAGGCGTAAGGGTAAGCCGATCCTCGCCGACAACGAATTCTTGGGCCGCGATCCGCTCCGAGAGAGACTTAAGCCACCGCCGGGCGATTCTGGGATCGGTCTCCGGCAGAAGCAGGAGGAAACGTCCCTCGCTATCGCGCCCCACGAGGTTAAGGGAGTGTGCATCTACTTCGATTAGCCCGATCACTTCCTTGATGAGTTGCGCTATGCTGCGCGATCCTAAGCGCTCCCTCAGCGGCGGCAATTCCACTAGGTGCAGGTAGGCAAGGACTCCCGGCCTCCCTGAGCGTTGGGAGCGCAGCAGTTCGTGCTCGGCCTCCTGCCAGAACACTCGCTCACTCAACAAGCCAGTCTGCCGCCCGCGCGGGAGCTGCTCGCTCGGGACCGGTGGGCGCTCTGCCTTAGAGCGTACCCGGGCCAGCAACTCGTTCATGTCGAACGGCTTGGCCAAGTAGTCGTCGGCGCCCAGCCCAAGGCCCCTCATTACGTCTTCAGTAGATCCCTTGGCCGTCAAGAAAATGAGCGGGATCGCTTCCGTAGACGGATCTTCACGCAGGGCCGACAGCAGGGCGAACCCATCCATGTCCGGCATCATCACGTCGGAAACGATAAGGTCTGGTTTGGCCTCGGCGATCCGGGCGAGCGCCTCTTGACCGCTGGAGGCCAGCATCACACCGTATCCGGCACGCCTGAGCCCGAGGGAGACTAGCTTTCGGATGCGCTCCTCGTCGTCTACGACGAGCACCGTGGCACCGGGGCGCTCTCGTGGCGCAGGGACTGCAACGTCCGGTGCAGGCACCACCTGAGTTGGCAGCCGGAGCTTAACCAGCAGACGCCTCCACCAACTCAGCTTAGCAGCCCGCGCTCGCGCCACGTGTACCTTGGGGTCGTAACGCGCGGGGCGCAGATCGAGGTGCTCGGCCGCATACTCGAAGGCCGCAAGCGCCCGGGCGTGCAACTCATCGATCGAAGTATCCGCGCTGAACGGCGCGAAACCGATCGCAGGCGTAAGGGTAAGCCGATCCTCGCCGACAACGAATTCTTGGGCCGCGATCCGCTCCGAGAGAGACTTAAGCCACCGCCGGGCGATTCTGGGATCGGTCTCCGGCAGAAGCAGGAGGAAACGTCCCTCGCTATCGCGCCCCACGAGGTTAAGGGAGTGTGCATCTACTTCGATTAGCCCGATCACTTCCTTGATGAGTTGCGCTATGCTGCGCGATCCTAAGCGCTCCCTCAGCGGCGGCAATTCCACTAGGTGCAGGTAGGCAAGGACTCCCGGCCTCCCTGAGCGTTGGGAGCGCAGCAGTTCGTGCTCGGCCTCCTGCCAGAACACTCGCTCACTCAACAAGCCAGTCTGCCGCCCGCGCGGGAGCTGCTCGCTCGGGACCGGTGGGCGCTCTGCCTTAGAGCGTACCCGGGCCAGCAACTCGTTCATGTCGAACGGCTTGGCCAAGTAGTCGTCGGCGCCCAGCCCAAGGCCCCTCATTACGTCTTCAGTAGATCCCTTGGCCGTCAAGAAAATGAGCGGGATCGCTTCCGTAGACGGATCTTCACGCAGGGCCGACAGCAGGGCGAACCCATCCATGTCCGGCATCATCACGTCGGAAACGATAAGGTCTGGTTTGGCCTCGGCGATCCGGGCGAGCGCCTCTTGACCGCTGGAGGCCAGCATCACACCGTATCCGGCACGCCTGAGCCCGAGGGAGACTAGCTTTCGGATGCGCTCCTCGTCGTCTACGACGAGCACCGTCACGCTAGGTTGGTCATGTGACTCGCCCATTTAAAAGTAGTGCCGCTCCCTCTCGATCTCGATCTCCAGCTCCTCCTCGCTCATCGGGGCCCGCCGAGTCGAGCGCCCCCGTCCGAGCATCTCCTCTTTCTGGTTGAGGCGCTCGATAATTTGCCGACGGCGCTGCTGCTCCTGCCGGGCGAGTTCTTCGGAGTTGCGCATACGCAACCTCCTCTCTGTCTGTGAGGACCGGCGCCACCACTACCCCTACGGGTCATCCCTGCGGAGCACTATGGAAGCATTATGGATCGATGTGAAGGCTGCTCTATGCGCCGCCACCGTCTCCTCCTCCGCCACCATCCCAACCGCCACCACCGTGCCACCCGCCATAATCACCACTGCCGGGAGGCACCCCAGGGTAGTGGTGGCCACCGAGGAGCGTCTCATAGTGGGCACCGCTCCAGAGCACCACCGCCTTCATGATCGCCGCCGTAACGGATACGCAGAAGCCAACGAAGGCCAACACCCTCATCACAGGGCCAACACCCTCATCACAGGGAAATGTGCCGCGGGGACCAAGATGGTAGCCAGCGGCCCGAAGACCACAAGCATCCAGAGCAGGTTCCTCACGAACTCCCTGCCCACCCGCTTCAGAAGATGCACAGCCCCCCACATGGCCATCGCTCCTTCTCACCAGAGCGAATGCGCTCGCTCCTCACTCATGTTGCGAAAGCATCTTACTCCCTTGTAACAAGGAGCGCATCACTCAAATGAGTGATATTTGGAACATTCTCTGTAGGCGGTAGCGCCCCATGGAAGTGTGGATGAGGGTTGAGTTGAACTATATGCGTGCCCTGCGGCATCCTTGTTTGGACTCTGACCTCCAGACAAGGGATGTATCCGCATGGACCCGCACGAGCAATTCTGTCACAACCGACGCTGCCGCG
>JALZHG010000343.1 GCA_030914045.1 Chloroflexota bacterium
ACCCGCAAGGGAGGCAGCCGCCTAAAGTGTGATCGGTAATTGGGGTGAAGTCGTAACAAGGTAGCTGTAGGAGAACCTGCGGCTGGATCACCTCCTTTCTAAGGAGCATCAACCGCCTCGGATCAAAACGAGGTCGCGAGCAGCACCGCAAGGTGCGGCACTGATGTCACCTGAGGTCGAAAGGAATCCGCGAATCCTGAGCGTCAGCGAAGGATCTCGCAAGCGTTTCCCTCCTTGTCTTTCCTGTTCAGTTTTCAGGGCACCGGCCCTGTAGCTCCTTGACAATTGAATACGGGATGTAGAAAGAGATGCACGACATGTTCGAGAAATCGGATGTGGAACTGCAGATCGCATGAGATCAAGGCACTTTATGGTCAAGTTACTAAGGGTTGACGGTGGATGCCTTGGCACAGAGAGGCGATGAAAGACGTGGCAAGCAGCGATATGCCTCGGGGAGCGGCAAGCACGCTTAGATCCGGGGATTTCTGAATGGGGCAACCCCACTGGAGTCATGTCCAGTGATCACCACCTGAATACATAGGGTGGATGAGGCGAACCGAGGGAAGTGAACCATCTCAGTACCTCGAGGAAGAGAAATCAAACGAGATTCCGTCAGTAGCGGCGAGCGAACGCGGAAGAGCCCAAACCGATGGCCTTCGGGCTGTCGGGGTTGTGGGGCCCGCTCACATGGAGTGACAAACCGATTGTCTAGTCGAAGAGTCCGGAACGGCTCACCAGAGAAGGTGACAGTCCTGTAGGCGAAAGGCAAACGGCTCCGAGTGGGTACCCGAGTACCACGGGACACGTGGAACCCTGTGGGAATCTGGGGGGACCATCCTCCAAGGCTAAACACTACTCTGTGACCGATAGCGCACTAGTACCGTGAGGGAAAGGTGAAAAGAACCCCTGTTAGGGGAGTGAAATAGTACCTGAAACCGTCAATCTACAAGCAGTGGAACCGCTATGCCTCCGCAAGGGGGAATGCGGGACCGCGTGCCTTTTGCATAATGAGCCGGCTAGTTACTCTCAGGGGCAAGGCGAAGCAATTTGCATAGCCGTAGCGAAAGCGAGTCTGAATAGGGCGAAAATGAGTCGCTGGGAGTACACGCGAAGCGGGATGATCTAGGCATGGCCAGGATGAAACCTGGGTAACACCAGGTGGAGGTCCGAACCAGTGTTGGTTGAAAACAGCTTGGATGAGCTGTGCCTAGGGGTGAAAGGCCAATCAAATTCCGTTATAGCTCGTTCTCTCCGAAATATCTTTAGGGATAGCGTCGCGTCGACCATGATGGTGGTAGAGCGCTGGATGGACTAGGGGCCTTACCGGGTTACTGAATCCAACCAAACTTCGAATGCCATCAATGCAATGCGCGGCAGTCAGACGGCGGGGGATAAGCTTCGTCGTCGAGAGGGGAACAACCCAGACCGCCAGCTAAGGTCCCCAAATTCACGCTAAGTGGAAAAGGATGTGGAGACGCACAGACAGCCAGGAGGTTGGCTTAGAAGCAGCCACCCTTTAAAGAAAGCGTAATAGCTCACTGGTCAAGTGGCTCCGTGCCGACAATGTAACGGGGCTCAAGCGTGGTACCGAAGCTGCGGATCTACACGATCCTTCGGGATCGAGTAGGTGGTAGGAGAGCATTCTGAACCGGAGTGAAGTCAGACCGAAAGGACTGGTGGACCGTTCAGAAGAGACTCTGCCGGCACAAGTAGCGATAAAGTGTGTGAGAATCACACTCGCCGTAAGTCTAAGGTTTCCTGAGGAAGGTTCGTCCGCTCAGGGTCAGTCGGTCCCTAAGGCGAGGCCGAAAGGCGTAGTCGATGGGAAACAGGTCAACATTCCTGTACCGGACCGTGATGCGATGGGGTGACGCAGGAGGATAGGTGGGCCACCGAACGGAAGTGGTGGTCGAAGCTGGTAGGATGACTGGGCAGGCAAATCCGTCCGGTTATATCCGAGAAGCGAGTGCGAGCCCTTTTTTGGGCGAAGTCACTGATTCCAGGCTGCCAAGAAAAACCTCTAAGCTTCAGTCACGGGACGACCGTACCGCAAACCGACACAGGTAGACGGGAAGAGAATTCCAAGGCGCGTGAGTGATCCCTCGTGAAGGAACTCGGCAAATTAGCACCGTAACTTCGGAAGAAGGTGTGCTGACTGTCGTTAGCTTCCTCGCGAAGTGAAGCGACAGTTAGTCGCAGTGAAATGCCCCAAGCGACTGTTTATCAAAAACACAGGGCTCTGCAAAGTCGAAAACGACGTATAGGGTCTGACTCCTGCCCGGTGCCGGAAGGTTAAGGGGAGCGGTTAGCCGCAAGGCGAAGCTGCGAACCGAAGCCCCGGTAAACGGCGGCCGTAACTATAACGGTCCTAAGGTAGCGAAATTCCTTGTCGGGTAAGTTCCGACCTGCACGAATGGAGTAACGATTTGGGGACTGTCTCCACGAGGGGCTCAGCGAATCTGTAGCGCTGGTGAAGATGCCAGCTACCCGCAACTAGACGGAAAGACCCTGTGCACCTTTACTGCACCCTGGCAGTGAACTTTGGTGCTGTATGTGTAGGATAGGTGGGACTCTTTGAAGCCGGGCCGCTAGGTTCGGTGGAGAGGCCGGTGAAATACCACCCTTACAGTACCGAAGTTCTAACCGAGGTCCGTGATCCGGATCCGGGACATTGCCAGGCGGGCAGTTTGACTGGGGCGGTCGCCTCCCAAAGTGTAACGGAGGCTCGCGAAGGTTCCCTCAGGCTGTTTGGAAATCAGCCGACGAGTGCAAAGGCAGAAGGGAGCTTAACTGCAAGACCTACAAGTCGAGCAGATGCGAAAGCAGGCCTTAGTGATCCGGTGGTTCTGTATGGAAGGGCCATCGCTCAAAGGATAAAAGGTACGCCGGGGATAACAGGCTGATCCTGACCAAGAGTTCACATCGACGTCAGGGTTTGGCACCTCGATGTCGGCTCATCGCATCCTGGGGCTGGAGCAGGTCCCAAGGGTCCGGCTGTTCGCCGGTTAAAGCGGTACGTGAGCTGGGTTCAGAACGTCGCGAGACAGTTCGGTCCCTATCTGTTGTGGGCGGAGGAGAATTGAGAGGAGGTTTCCTTAGTACGAGAGGACCGGGAAGCACTGACCTCTAGTGTACGAGTTGTCACGCCAGTGGCATCGCTCGGTAGCTAAGTCGGGAAAGGATAATCGCTGAAAGCATATAAGCGAGAAGCCAACCTCGAGATGAGTTCTCCCTGAAGACCCGTGGTAGATGACCACGTTGATAGGCTGGATGTGTACGAGCAGTGATGCTCTGAGCTGACCAGTACTAATCGGTCG
>JALZHG010000344.1 GCA_030914045.1 Chloroflexota bacterium
GCACCACCGCTAGCACCACCAGCGCCACCACCAACAACGCCGCGATGCCGCCCAAGATCAGCAACGCCCTCCTCGTTAACCCCATCCTCATGGCGAGCGAACCCACGAGCCCGAGCGTCCGCCCCAGCGTCCTCCGTAACAGCCTGCTCGGTTGCGGCAGCATCTCTCCCTTACCTCCCGAACACCCTCCGCCAACCTGGACGCGGGTAAAGCGCCGCATGTAACTCTTCATCGAGTGCTTCCATCGCTTCTGGTATCTCCTCAAGCACTCTCATGTGTACTTCATGGCGCACCTTCTCTTTGTCCTTCTCCTGAGGCTCATAGGAGAATACACGTTCGACGCTACACGAGTTCGTCGACTATATCGACCAACTCCATCAGCGCGGGGTTGGTCCGCTCTAAGTGGCGCTTGCCAACACGGATCTTGGTTGGCTGGGTAGGGTCCAAGGAGAGCTCGATCCAAGCGGATGTGCCGACTGACTCTATCTCCTCATGCCCACTACAAATGACTAAATGTGGATCGAGGCGCTCAAGCTCCTCGTCGAGCACCTCAAGTGAGGCGCTCTCTACCTCAACGTCCGGGCGCAGGATCTGCAGCCCGACCGCTATCGTATCCCTGTAGGCCCGAAAGTCGTCCTCTAGTGCCACCAGTAAGCGCATAGCCACTCCCCCTATGGCTCTTACCTGTCGAGACCATAGCGATACTGATCTCGTTACAGTAGCAGCGGGGAGCAGGGCAGCCATCAGCCAGTCAGCACATTTATCAACATTGAACCTACTACTAAGGTAGAGGCTGAGATGCTGCCTATTCGCCGACGAGCCGCTTTGCCCCGTCGACGAGCTCCCTTAGGGTGGCGTCCATCGTGAGCACCTCTGCTGCCCCTGCCCGCAGCGCCCCATCACGCCGGTAAGAGTCTCGCTCACAGGTGATCGCCAGCACCGGAACGTCGGGATGAGACATCCGCAGCTCCTTGATTAAGTCGAAGCCACGTCCGTTCGCGAGATCGAGGTCGACGATCGCAAGGTCGAGGTTGCGGCCTCGGTTGCCCAGGATCTGGCGTGCTTCAGCGAGCGACTGCGCCTGGACGCATTCCTTGAAGTCTGGGTGCCACTCGAGCATGAGAGCGAGGCTTTCTCGGAACATGTTGTGGTCGTCGACGAGTACTACGTTCTTCATCCGTATGTCCCCTCAGTGCACCAGTGCCAAGGAGCGTGTCTTTCGACTCCTCTCTGCGGGTGGTATGCAAGGTTCGGCATGACAGACATCCACGCCCTCTTGGCGGTGTGCAAGGACCCATCGCCTTAAGGTGAGTTCAACGCTGCCGCAAAGGAAACCGTTACGTCCCCGGTTCACCCGCAGAGCCGAACTTCGGGCGAGTGAGTCAACTGCACTGACTACCGCTGCTAGTGTCGCGCGCTCACTCGATTGGAATGCTGCTGAGGTCAACACGGTGGGTACGTGCCAACGTGGTTGGGATTCCCTCATAGACCCGTTCTTGACAATCTAACCTCCCCTAGACGCTGGTCTTTACGCAAGAGGAGGCCAAACGGATCATCAGCTCCCCGAAAAACCTCAGCGGTAGGCGTGCACGCTTACAATACTATTGCTCTCGCGAAGTGCAAGTGTGCTGCGACACCTTTAGTCAACAAAGCGCGGAACCTGAGTTCAAGCCGTTTCGTGTTTCGGGAGTCGCACGCTTCCATCAGACCAACCTCACCTCGATCTCCGGCTCCTCTCCTACTGTGGCGGAGAAGCGGACCTTCGGGGCGTAGTGAGTTCGACTATCGCGCGGGCACGTGCGAGCCGCTTACGGCTTGGACTTCCGAGAACGTTTACCTTCTAGGCATCTCGACGAGTAGATTAAGATCCTTGACGGAACATATTGATCGGGAGATGCCCGCATGGTAGACGTGAATGTCCGACACGCCGAACCGGATGACGCCGAGGCGATACACCGCGTCCTGAGCGGCCCGCGCGCGACCGCCGGTACGCTGCAGCTGCCGCTCCAGTCGCTGGACGCCGTGCGCAGGCGCTTCTCGGAGTCTCCCGAGGGACTGTTCCACCTGGTAGCGTGCGTCGAGGGAGAGGTAGTCGGGCACCTGGGCCTGGAGACGTTCCCGACGCGCCCTCGCCGGCGGCACGTGGGCTCCATCGGGATGGCCGTGCGCGACGACCTGCAGGGTCGGGGCATCGGGAGCGCGCTGATGGAAGCTGCGCTCGATCTCGCAGACAACTGGCTCGGCCTCACGCGAGTTGAACTCAGCGTGTACGTCGACAACGTTGCTGGGGTTGCTCTCTATAGGAAGTTCGGGTTCGAGGTCGAGGGCACCCACCCCCGCTACGCCTTCCGCGACGGCCACTACGTCGACGCACACTCGATGGCGCGCCTCAAACCCCCACGACACTAGCCCATCTGCGCCGGGTGAAGGTCATCCATCGGAGGATGCCACGGGCCAGGCCTCGTGGGTGATGTCTACTTGTGAGCGGGGTCTAGCTCTCCAGGCTGGCGTTCACCCGGATCTCCACGTTCCCTCGCAGGGCGTTTGAGACCGGGCAGCCCTGCTCGGCCTCACCCACGGCGTCCTGGAAGCCGTCTTCGTCTATGCCCGGGACCTGGGCGCGGATGTCGAGGTCCACGCTGGAGACCTTGACGTTGTCTATGTCGAAGGTGCAGACGGCGGAGATCTCCAGCCTCTCGGGGGGGTTGCCCCCCTGGTCGAGGGCGTTGGAGAGCGCCATCGCGAAGCACGAGGCGTGGGCGGCGGCGATGAGCTCCTCGGGGCTGGTCTTGCCGTCCGGGCGCTCTGTGCGCGAGGCCCACGTCACGCCCTGCTCCGAGAACGCCCCGCTCCCGACGGTGAACCTGCCGTTGCCCTGGAAGAGGTTACCCTCCCACACCAACTCGGCGCGTCGTTCCGCTGTCGCCATAAGTCCCTCCTATCCGGTCGGTTGCCCGCAAGATGCTACCAGAGGGAGCGTCTTGCGGATGGTGTTGGATCTCACCGGTCCCGCGAGACCTCCTCGGCCGCCTTCTCGACTTTGCTCTTGTAGACGTTCGGGTCGGCTCTCCCGGCCACGATGTTCCCGCTCTCGGTGACCCTCCCGTTGAACAGGAAGTCGATCTGCCTGAGCGAGGACTCGAGGTCGAAGGGCGTGAGCGCCGAGGTGGCGTCCCTGGGGACCACCACGTCGTACCACCTGAGCGCGGCGCTCGCGGCGGTGTAGTGGACGCAGATGCTGGCGACGGTGCCGCAGACGATGAGCGTGTCCACGCCCCACAGCCGCAGGAAGTGGTCAAGGTGCGTCCCGTAGAAG
>JALZHG010000345.1 GCA_030914045.1 Chloroflexota bacterium
ACACGGCATGCCCTCCTCATCGAGCCGCTTTTCCCCAGCGGGCGTCGACCCCTTTCTATCAGAGCATGATGCCACCTGGAGGGATGCGCTACATCGGCTGGAGGCTTATTCACTGAGTTGCCTAGAGAAACCGTCCGAAAAGGGGTCCTGAGAGAGTGGCTCGGTAAAGTACCGAGCATGAGAAGAGCATACCAGACCGATCTGTCCGATGCCGAATGGTCCTACATAGAGCCCCAAATCCCAACCCCTCAAACTCCCGGACGACGCAGAGTACATCCCTTGCGTGAGATCATCAACGCCATCTTCTACATCGTCCGCAGCGGCTGCGCCTGGCGACTCTTACCGCATGACTTCCCTCCCTGGAAGACTGTCCACCATTACTTCAGAACTTGGCGGATCGACGGTACTTGGGAGAGGATGCACTCTGCCTTACGCGAGCGGGTGCGTGTGCGTATGGGCAGAGATCCTCAGCCCAGTGCAGGGATAGTAGATAGCCAGTCAGTCAAGAGCACCGGTGTAGGAGGAGAGGAGCGTGGATACGACGGCGGCAAGAAGGTCAAGGGCAGAAAACGCCACTTGCTCGTAGATACGCAGGGTTTGGTGCTCAAAGCCAAGGTGCACGCCGCCAACATCATGGATTGGGACGGGATCAAGATGCTCCTCGAGCGGGCAGAGCATGAGTTCCCCCGCCTCAAACATCTGTGGCTGGACGCTGGCTACCGGGGAGAGGACAAGGGCAAGGATTGGGTGGAGAAGGCTCTAGGGTGGAGCGTGGAGCTCGTCGAGCGTCCGAGAAAGCCTGCTCCGAAAGAGGTACTGAAGTCGTGGGCCGAGCAGTGGAAAAAAGAGGGCGTGAAGGTCGATTGGGAGAAGCTCTTGCCGCCTAGAGGCTTCCAGGTTTTGCCGAGGAGGTGGGTGGTGGAACGCACGTTTTCTTGGACTGACCAGAACAGGAGGATGAGCAAAGACTACGAGAGGTTGACCGAGAGTAGCGAGGCGTTCATCTACGTGGCGATGAGCCGCTTGATGGTGAAGAGATTGGCTCGCTCATGAGGCCTTTCGGACAGTTTCCTACTTGCCGTTCTCGGTAACTCACCTCTAAGTGAGGGCTCTGCCCTGTCGATGCCTCTCTCTCCGACTAGTCTCCGGAGAGAGCCCTTTGAGCGAACCTCTCGCGCAGCTCGCTTTTCTTGAACTTGCCGACGCTGGTCTTCGGGATCTCCTCGACGAACTCGACCGCATCCGGCAGCCACCACCTAGCGAAGCGAGGCTCCAGGTAAGAGATGAGTTCTTCCTGCGTAGCGGATGCTCCTTCTTTGCGCACCACGACGGCCAAAGGTCGTTCCTGCCACTTTGGGTGGGACACGGCGATCACGGCAGCCTCGGCTACCGCCTCGTGTTGCATGAGGGTGTTCTCCAGGGCAACCGAGGAGATCCACTCCCCGCCAGACTTTATGAGATCCTTGGCGCGGTCCTTTATCTCCATGTAGCCGCGCTGGTCTATTGTGGAGATGTCGCCGGTCCTGAGCCAGCCGTCCTCGGTGAACTTCTCGGAGCTTTCGGGGGAATCGTAGTACTCACTCGCGACCCAGGGTCCCCTTATCTCGAGCTCGCCCATGCTTTCCCCGTCCCAAGGGGCTATACCTTCCTCGCCGCGGATCCTTATCTCGACGAGCGGCATGGGGAAGCCTTGCTTGGCCCGGTAGCGGTACTGCTCGTCCTCTGGGGCCTCACGCAACTCGCTCGGGAGGGGGGCAACGGTGCCCACAGGGCTGGTCTCGGTCATGCCCCAGCCATGGACGACGCGCAGGCCGTGGCGTTGCTGGAATCCCCGGATCATCCATTCGGGGGCCGCCGACCCGCCGACGCTCATCTGTCGCAGGCTCGAGAGGTCGTAGGCGTCCGGGTGCCTGTCCAGCAACTGCAGTAGCCCGAGCCAAATCGTGGACACCCCCGCCACGAACGTCACCCGTTCGGCTTCGAACAGCTCCAGGAGGCTCGCCGGATCAAGGTATGGGCCTGGGAAGACCTGCTTGGCGCCCGCGAGGGCCGCGGCGAACGGTATCCCCCAGGCGTTAACATGGAACATGGGCACCACCGGAAGCGCCACGTCGGCCTCGCTGAGAGCGAACGCATCGACCGTCAGGGTCCCCAAGGAGTGCAGCACCAGCGCTCGGTGCGAGTACACAACTCCCTTCGGGCGCCCGGTGGTTCCGGAGGTGTAGCACATCGCAGCCGCCTGCTTCTCATCCGGCTCGGGGTACGAAAACTCGCCTGCGTCGGCTCCCTCCAGCAGTTCCTCGTAGGCGTGCATGCCTACTGGTGCTGCCCCGCTCTCCGAGACGACGATCACGTGCTCCAGATTCACCTTGTCTGCGAACTGCTTATAGAGTGGCAAGAGGGACTCGTCCACGAAGAGCGCCCGGTCCCCTGCATGGTTCACGATGTACGAGAGGTCGTCCGGGTGGAGTCGCAGGTTTAGCGTATGCAGCACCGCCCCTGCCGAAGGGATGCCGAAGTACGCTTCGAGATGCTGGTGGTGGTTCCAGCAGAGGGTCGCGACCCGTTCCCCAGCCCTGATGCCAAAGTCTTTGAGGACCACGGAGAGCTTCTTGGCGCGGGAGACGAAGTCTGAGTAGGCGTAGCGGTGGACAGACCTGTCCGGTAGCCTGGTGGCTATCTCTTTGTGAGGATAAAGTTGCTCAGCCCTTCTGAGAATTGTGGGAAGGGTGAGCTGGTAGTTCATCATCAAGCCGTTCATGGTACTTCCTGTGGGAGATGGGAGGGGCGGCTTCAGCGGTTTCTACCTCGCGGTCAGCGCGCTGCGATGGACTGCTTCTGGACCATCGGTTACCTCCTTTCCCCGAGGGTGGGCCGGTAAGTCCACCCCTCTTGCCTTAGGCACTGTGATTATCGACACCAAATAACAAAGCTGTCAAGTCTAGGAAGCTGGCTGCCGTTATCTACGGAAGTGCCTAGAAGAGAGACACTGTCCGAAAAGGAATGCGAGAAACGCTCCGAGCGTGAATTTGGCTGGTATACGGAGGACCAAAAACAACCGGAAACGACCGAAGATCCCCTTCTCTGATAGCCCGCTGGGGTACACCGAGAGCAGGTCAGTACCTTTTCGGACAGTGTCTCTGAAACTGTCCGAAAAGGGGTGTGAGCCATGCTCCGAGCGTGGATTGGAGGGTATATGGAGACCAAAAATGGAGGGGAACGGCCCACTTTGGCCTCTATGTACCGGCCAAATCTACCCCAGGAGCGTCCCTAGCACCCTTTTCGGACAGTTTCTCTAGGCACTTGGGTGA
>JALZHG010000143.1 GCA_030914045.1 Chloroflexota bacterium
CCAGACCGATCCGTTCTTCGTGACGAATGGTCTGCTCACCGTGGACCTGATCTCCGGTTCGATCCAGGAAGGCGACACCACCTTCCGCGAGTTCCACCCGGCTTGTATCCCGATGTCGGGTGACTTCGGCGACACCCTCGCCCCTACCTACTTCGCGTTCCAGAAGGTGTCGGTCAATGGCGACCGCGTGGATACCAACCAGGCTACCAGCCGCGTGGGCCAGCCTATTACGGCGACCATCGACCGCAACGGTAACGTTGGCAACGACCCGTCGAAGGCTAACATCCAGGGCGTGCAGGTTGCCCAGTTCATCACCGAGACCAGGCACAACATCCCGCAGGTCTTCTGGAGCTTCTTGAACCAGCAGGGTCCCGTGCGCAACGCCCAGGGCCAGGTCGTGCAGGAGCAGTTGATCCAGCCGTGGTTCTTCGCTTCGGGCTATCCGGTGTCGGAGGCTTACTGGGCCAGGGCTACCATAAGTGGCACCGTGCGCGACGTGCTTATCCAGGCATTTGAGCGCCGCGCCCTGACCTACGTACCGAACAACCCTCCCGGCTTCCAGGTCGAGATGGCTAATATCGGCCAGCACTACTTTGACTGGCGCTATCGCAACTTCGGCTACTGCGCTGGCTCGACTGTAACGCCTCCGGGCCAACCCACCGTGGCTCCCACCGGCACCGTCTTCCCGGCCACCACGGGTACACCTGCTGCCACCGGCACCGCTGGAGCGACAGGGACAGCCATGGCAACTGGCACGGCAGGCGCGACTGGGACCGCCGGCGCGACTGGTACTGCTGTAGCAACGGGCACAGCTGGTGCTACGGGCACAGCCGCCACGACCGCCTCACCCGCGGCTACTGGTACAGCTAGCCCCGCCGCGACGGCAACCCCGTAACGCACAAGTGGTTAGCAAAAAAGAAGCCCCTCGCTATGAGGGGCTTCTTTTTATTGTCTTAGTGACCTTCGTGCAACGCTGCCGACTGGGCGCTGATGCGGTTTCTTGCCTCCCATAGCTCCGGGAAGAAACGGTAGCCCAGCGTCTTGCCCAGGTAGCCCGCGCCCGCCGAACCCGCGGTGCCCATCGCGCGGTCGCCTATCGTGCGCTCCACAAGCTTGATGTGGTTGAAGCGCCATTCACCGAACCGCACCTCGTACTCGCTCAACGCCTCCGCGAACAGGAAGAGTTGCCCATGCCGCTCAGGGTGCATGTAGACCTCTACTACCGCGTCCACCACATCCGGGGCAAGGTGCTCGAACTGCTCCACAAAGACGTCGTGCAGACTGCGAGGCCAGCGGTCCCAGATGCCAGGTACGTTCATGTGCCGCTCTATCAGTTTGATGAAGGTGGGTTCTCTGAGGCCGGAGGCGATCTCAAGCTCCCGGAACTGCTCCGACTCGAACCCGCTCGAGGACGACAGCACGTGCCTGAACCGCTGGAACTCGGGCGGCGGCATCGTAGCCAGCACCGTTACCTCCTGGCCCACCACGTGCATGATCTTGTTGATGCGCGCCAGAAGGTGCAACGCGAAGGTCATGTCGCCGCTTTCCAGGCGGCCTATCACCGCTCCGAGGTCGTGAAGGATCTGCTTGAACCAAAGCTCTTGCGACTGCTGCGCGATAATAAACAGCATCTCGTCGCGCGCTTCCGCGGGGCCGAGAGGTGTTTGCAGGCTCAATAGCTCCGGCACGCGCAGGTAGCTGCCATAGGTAAGTGGCAACTGTGGAGCCGTCTGGTTGAGGTCGGTGCGCTCAGCGTCGAGCATTTCCGCTCCTTATATCTCATTCGTGGAGTTCTAGAGATATAGAACTGATCTCAAAGCCCTGAGGACAGAGATTGTAGGGGCAGGCCCCCGTGCATACCTGGTGCTAATCTCCAACAAGGGCAGGCACGGGGGCCTGCCCCTACAATCGTTTTGAAATGAGTTCTTAGTAGTGGCCCCCGGCGAGGCTGCTTGCTTCCACGAGTTCCACCAGCACGCCGTTAGCCGATTTAGGATGGACGAATGCAACCAGCGTGCCGTGAGCGCCGCGTCGCGGCTCCTGGTCTATTAGTTCGACGCCTCGTTCCTTCAAACGAAGCAGCATTCCCGGCAGGTCGTCCACTTCCAGGCAGATGTGGTGCACGCCCGGCCCACGGTTCGTCAGGAACTTCTGCACCGGCCCTTCTTCGCCTACCGGCTCAAGTAGCTCCAGGCGCGACTCTCCGAGGGGCAGAAACGACACCCGCACCGCGTCAGTCTCCACGTACTCGCCCCCTAATTCATCGAGGCCCAGGCCGTCCCGGAAGACGTTGAGGGCCGCGTCCATACTTCCGGTGGCAAGTCCGATGTGGTTGATCCTGAGTACGCGTGGCATGCTATGACGACGGCTCCTTAGGCGCTTACGAGGCTTGTTCAATATAGCATTTGCGCTCCCATGCGTCAACGGCGGCACGAATGTTGCCCCCACTACTAACAGTTGTCTGCCGCGCTTTCCTTACGGCTGCAGCGGCACGTCGCGCGTAGTTGCTTGACAAAGCGCGACCCCTGTGATAACGATTCAGGGCATTCTACAAGGAGGTAGAGTAATGATAAAACTGGTCGCTCTATTCAAGCGCCCCCCCGATACCGACGAGTTCGACACCCACTACTCGGACGTACACGCCCCCCTCATGCAAAAGGTGCCCGGCCTCGAACGCATGGAAGTGACCCGCAACATCCAGGCCTTTCGTGGCGAACCTGAATACTACCTGGTGGCCGAGATGTACTTCCGTGACCGTGAGTCCTTTGATGCCGCCATGGCCTCAGAGGAGAATCGGGCCGCCGGTAAGGACCTTATGAGCTTCGCACGCGAGTACGTGACCATGTTCTATGGTGAGGTGGAAGACTAGCCGTGGACAACTCCAACTACCCTGATTACCCCAACCCGCGAACGCCGGAGGAGCTAGGCTTCTCGCGCATCGTTTACACAAAGGCGGAAGGCGTCGCCACCGTCATGATCAACCGGGAAGAGGTGCTGAACGCCACCGACTTCCACACCCTCAAAGAGATGAGCCGGGCGTTCGAGGACGCTTCATACGACGACTCGGTGGGCGTGGTGGTGCTCACCGGGGCGGGCAAGCGGGCCTTCTGCACGGGGGCCGACCTGGACGAGCAGGAGCAGTTCCGCCGCAAGCGCGCCGACTACTGGAAGTGGATGGGGGCCTTCATAGAGGCCCACGACCGCCTGCGCAACGTTGGCAAGCCGACCATAGCCCGCCTCAACGGCATGGTGGTCGGGGGCGGCAACGAGTTCAACATAGCCTCCGACCTCGCCATTGCCGCCGAGCACGTCACGATACGGCAGGTGGGCACCGCGAGAGGCTCCGTACCCGCAGGCGGGGCGACCCAGTGGCTGCCCATCATCATCGGGGACCGCCGCGCAAGGGAGATGCTTTGGCTATGCGAGCCGATTTCCGCCACCACGGCGCGCGATTGGGGCCTGGTCAATGAGGTAGTGCCGTTCGAGGACCTGGATGCCGCCGTGGCGCGCATGGCGAAGAAGCTGCTAAACAGGATGCCTGAGATTATCCGGTACGCCAAGCAGCAGACCAACTTCTGGCGCGATTTCTCCTGGAGCCTCACCGTGGGCCACGCCCGCGACTGGCTGGCCGTTCACGCTGACGCGGAGGAGACATCCGAGGGGCTGGATGCCTTCCACGGCAAGCGTGACGTGGACTATGCGATGCTGCGCAGGCACATGGCCGAAGGCGGGCGAGATTGTTCCAACTGCGGCGAGATGGTCCCTGCTCGGCACAGCTTCTGCGGCGCGTGCGGCACCAAGCAGGAGGGCGGCGAGAATGACTGAGAGCGACTACAGCCTCATCAAGCTCACTCAGGACGGCCCTGTGACGGTTATCCAGCTCAACCGCCCTGACGTTCTCAACGCGCTCAACTTGCAGCTGATGGACGAGGTAATCGCCGCGCTCGACCGCCTGGAGCCTGACGAGGAAGTCAGGTGCGTAGTGCTGACAGGCAGTGAGCGAGCTTTTGCGGCAGGGGCAGACATCAAGGAGATGGCGGGCGCGACCACGGTTGACATGATGATGCGCGACCAGTTTGCCAAGTGGGACCGCATTCGCCGCTTCAAGAAGCCTATTATCGCGGCCGTCAGCGGCTATGCACTGGGCGGCGGCAACGAGCTTGCCATGCTGTGCGACATGATCGTGGCCTCAGAGACGGCGCAGTTCGGCCAGCCTGAGATCAACATCGGCGTGATGCCGGGCGCGGGGGGCACCCAGCGCCTCACGCGGGCGGTAGGCAAGGCTGTCGCGATGGACATGGTGCTAACTGGCCGCACGCTCACCGCGAGGGAAGCCATGCAGTTCGGGCTGGTCAACCAAGTCGTACCGGTGGAGGCATACCTCAAAGAAGCGGTGAAGCTGGCAAAGAGCATCGCGGAGAAAAGCCCCATCGCCGTGCAAATGGCTAAGGATGCCGTGCTCAAGGCCTTCGACACGCCGATTCAGGAGGGGCTGCTGCACGAGCGCAAAAACTTTTACATGCTCTTCAGCACGGAAGACCAGAAAGAGGGCATGGCGGCCTTCATCGAGAAGCGCAAGCCCGCCTTCAAGGGGAAATAGGCATGGACTACGAGACAATCCTGTACGACCTGGACGAAGGCGTGCTCACTATCACGCTCAACCGCCCCGACGTGCTGAACGCCTTCAACCGCAAGATGACCGACGAGTTGCAGGACGCTTTCAAGAAGGCCGAGCGCGACTCCAACGTACGCTGTATCGTGCTGACCGGGGCGGGCCGCGCCTTCTCCTCCGGGGAAGACCTGAAATCGCGTTCCGCAAGCGGCGAATCCGACTTCGGCTCGACCCTCCGCCAGCGGTACAATCCGCTCGTATCGAAGATGCGCAACATCGAAAAGCCCGTACTTGGCTCCATCAACGGTGTGGCCGCGGGAGCAGGTTGCTCTATCGCGTTGGCTTGCGACCTGCGAATTGCTTCCGACAAGGCGCGCTTTATGGAGGTCTTTGTGCGAGTCGGGCTGGTACCCGACTCTGGCTCGTCGTTCTTCCTGCCGAGGCTCGTCGGCCTGGGCAAGGCGCTGGAAATGGCCTTCCTGGGCGACGAGATGGGCGCGGACGAGGCGCTTCGCACGGGGCTGGTCAATCGTGTTGTACCACCGGAGGAATTGGAGAGCGCCACACGCGAGCTTGCGTTGCGGCTGGCGAAATCACCCACGAAGGCGATAGGACTCGCCAAGCGGGCCATCAACCGCGCGCTTACGATGGACCTGGACCAGGTGCTCGAATACGAGGTCTACGGCCAGGAAGCCGCCGGTGCTTCCGACGACCACCGGGAAGGCTTGGCCGCGTTCCTGGAGAAGCGCGCACCCAACTTTACAGGTAGGTAAGCAGCTATGGCAGGCAAAATCGCGGTGCTCGGCGCCGGTACGATGGGCGCGGGGATAGCCCAGGCAGCGGCACAGGGCGGCTTTGACGTGCTACTCTACGACATCAAGGAAGACTATGTCGAGCGTGGTCTTTCCAACATCCGAGCAGCGTTGCAGAGCCGTGTAGACAGGGGCAAGATGTCGCAGGAGGAGATGGACGGAATAGCAGGCCGCATCAGCACCACGACCAACCGCGACGATGCAGCCGCAGCTGACTTCATCATCGAGGCTGCACCCGAGGACATGGCGCTCAAAAGGGAGATATTCAATTCGCTTAGCAGTCTCTCCTCTCCGAACACCATCCTCGCCAGCAACACCTCTTCCCTCTCGATTACCTCCATAGCCGCCGCGACGGGCCGGCCGGAGTCTGTGGTAGGTATGCACTTCTTCAACCCGGCCACGGTGATGCCCCTAGTGGAGGTGATAGCAGGTGCGCGCACCTCCCCCAACGTGAGGCAGGCGGTGGCACAACTGGCCCGTGACCTGGGCAAGACACCTGTACTCGCCGCCGACAGTCCGGGCTTTATCGTGAACCGAGTGGCCAGGCCCTTCTATGGCGAGTCGCTCAAGATGCTGGGAGAGGGGTTCGCGGGCGTAGCTCAGATTGACGACGCTATGCGGGCCGCCGGGTTCAGGATGGGGCCGTTCGAGTTGATGGATCTCATCGGCATAGATATCAACTTCGCGGTGACCAAATCCGTCCACGAGGCCTTCTTTGGAGAGCCACGCTACAGGCCACACCCAATCCAGCAGCGCATGGTGGAAGGCGGCACCCTCGGCCGGAAGAGCGGACAAGGCTTCTACGCGTACGAGGGCGGTGAGAAAGGCGACCCGACTGCCACGCAATTGGTCAACATCCCCCTAAAGCGCACTCTGGGCTTCATCCCACACGACGTGGCCCACGAGTTCGTCAGTAGGGGCGGTATCGAAGTTGCAGACGAGGCACAGGCTGAGGTCATAGCACGCGTGTTGGCGATGATCATCAACGAAGCTTCGTTCGCCGTGGGTGAGGGTGTGGCCTCGGTGCGGGACGTGGACATAGCCATGCGCCTGGGCACCAATTATCCGAAAGGTCCCTTGCGATGGGCCGACGAGATAGGCCTCGACAGGGTGCTTGCGGTGCTCGACAGTCTGCGGGACTCGCTCGGGGAGGAGCGTTACCGGCCCTCTCCCTTACTGTGGCAACTGGTCAATTCGGGCAGGCTTGGGGACGCTGTAGGCGAAGGCTTCCACACGCCTGGAAAGAAGGGTATGGTATAATTATAGGTACTGCGCCGCACGCGGGCGATCAGAAATGTAGGGTTCAGGCCGCAAAAATGGCACAGCGTGTATAGTTGGAAAGGACTGATTTTGGCTAGTCAGACAAATACGCAAGAAGCTTACATTGTTGGCGCGGTCAGAACGCCCGTCGGTCGCTATGGTGGCGCTCTCAAGGATATTCGTCCCGACGATTTGGCGGCTATCGCGATCAAGGCCTTGGTTGAGCGTACGGGCATTGACCCCAGGCGGATCGAGGACGTGATACTCGGCTGCGCGAACCAGGCCGGCGAGGACAACCGCAACGTGGCGCGCATGGCCGCTCTGCTGGCGGGGTTGCCCGTAGAGGTAGCCGGTGCCACCGTCAACCGACTGTGCGGGTCGAGCTTGCAGGCCGTGCTCGATGCTGCCAGGGCCATCAAGGCGGGCGACGGCGACGTTTACATAGCGGGCGGCGTCGAGAGTATGACGCGTGCCCCCTTGGTCATGGCGAAGCCTTCTGAAGCCTGGCCGAGGGGCGAGCAGACACTGTACGACACGACGTTGGGCTGGCGATTCACCAACCCGGCTCTTGCAGAGATGCACCACCCCTTCAGCATGGGCGAGACGGCGGAGAACGTAGCCGAGCAGTGGCGCGTTTCCCGCGAGGACCAGGATGCTTTCGCCCTAGACAGCCAGCGAAAAGCGGCGGCGGCGATAGAGGCAGGTAGGTTCAAGGACGAGATAGCTCCCGTCACAATACCGCAGCGCAAGGGCGACCCCGTGGTAGTTGACACAGACGAGCACCCGCGCCCCGAGACCACGCTGGAGAAGCTGACAAAGCTGCCCGCAGCCTTCCGCAAGGGCGGGAGCGTGACCGCGGGCAACTCCTCTGGCATCAACGACGGCGCGTCCGCGGTCCTGATCGTGAGCAAGCAGGCTGCCGAGGACGCGGGACTAAAACCTATGGCGCGTATCATTGCCGGGGCCGTGGCAGGCGTGGACCCCGCCTGCATGGGGGTGGGGCCTATCCCTGCCACTCGCAAGGCGCTGGAGCGCGCTGGCATCACCGTGGACGACCTGGACCTGATAGAGCTAAACGAGGCTTTTGCTTCACAGTCGATGGCCTGCATCAGAGAGTTGCGGCTCGACCCTGACAAGGTCAACGTGAACGGCGGCGCAATCGCACTGGGGCACGCCCTGGGGAACAGCGGCTCGCGGCTGGTGACCACGCTGGTGCACGAACTCAGGAGGCGGGGCGGCAGGTATGGCCTCGCTACCATGTGCATCGGTGTTGGGCAGGGTATCGCGGCGGTCGTAGAGACAGTCTAAGCATCTTGCATCGTGGGGTATATGCACATGCACCCCACAAGCTAATTTCGTAACCCAACACTCAATGAGGAGTAGAGACACACAATGGCTGACACACAGGTAAAGGCAGAGGAGCAGGCACCGGGGGTGCTCGGACGCACCGACTGGAAGCTGCTCATCAACGGGCAGCAGGTGGACGCTGCCTCGGGAGAGACGTTCGACGCCATCAATCCCGCGACCAACGAGTCGTTTGCGAGAGTGGCTAAAGCGGGGCGCGCGGACGTTGATGCGGCGGTGCAGGCCGCGCGGGAGGCGTTCGAGAAGGGTAAGTGGGTGCGCATGGGGGCGGCGCGGCGGGGCAGCCTGCTTTACAAGGTCGCCCAGCTCATGCGGGACCGCTCCGAAGAGATTGCCCGCCTTGAGGTAACTAACAACGGCAAGGCTATCTCCCAGGCGAAGGCCGAGCTGAACCAGGCGATCGAGGACTTCGAGTTCTTCGCGGGCGCGGCCACCAAAATCACCGGCAACACCATCCCCGTGCCCGGCAACTTCCTAAACTACACCGTGCGCGAGCCAATAGGTGTGTGCGCCCAGATCGTACCGTGGAACTACCCGATCATGATGGCCGCCTGGAAAGTGGCCCCGGCCCTCGCGGCGGGTAACACGGTCATTCTCAAGCCCGCGAGCGCCACACCCCTTACCGCTCTGCTACTCGGTGAGATTTGCCTGGAAGCGGGCATACCCGCAGGCGTGGTCAACATCCTCTCGGGGCCGGGTGCTGAAGTCGGCGCTTACCTGGCTGAGCACCCCGGCGTGGACAAAGTGGCCTTTACGGGCGAGACCGAAACGGGCCGGACGATCATGCGCACCGCCGCGGGCACGCTCAAGAGGGTGTCGCTGGAGCTTGGCGGCAAGTCGCCCAACATCGTCTTCGAGGACGCCGACATAGACCACGCGGTAAACGGCTCGCTGTTTGCCATCTACTACAGCGCGGGGCAGTCTTGCGAGGCGCGCTCCCGCCTGTTCGTGCAGCAGAGCGTATACGACCAGTTCGTGGAGCAGTTCGTGGACAAGGCAGGGCGTCTCAAGGTAGGCGACCCGCTGGATGGCGGCACGCAAATCGGCTCCCTGATCTCCCCGGCCCAGCTAGATCGGGTGGACCGCTACGTCCGGCTTGGCGAAGAAGAAGGCGGCCAGGTGCTTGCGGGCGGCAAGCGCGCTGAAGGCGACGGCCTGGACAGGGGCAACTTCTACATGCCGACCGTGCTCGCCGGGGTATCGAACAAGGCCCGCGTTTCGCAGGAAGAGATCTTCGGCCCCGTCGTCAACATCATGCCGTTCGCGACCGAGGCCGAGGCCGTACAGTTGGCGAACGACGTAGTATTCGGGCTAGCGGGCACGCTCTGGACAAAGGACGTTGGCCGCGCGCACAGAGTCGCAGGGCAGATTCGCTCCGGCGTCGTCACGGTGAACACGCCCTATACAGCCTTCCCCGGCCTCCCATTCGGCGGCTACAAGCAGTCTGGCTTCGGCCGCGAACTTAGTATGGAGTCCCTGGAACTCTACACCGAGCTAAAGAGCGTGCTGCTCTACATCGGGGAAAAGCCGGTGAACCCGTTTGGCGTATAGGGAATAACACGTAACGCGTAACACGTAACTAGTTCTTGGCAAGCCAACGGCCACAATATTACGCGTTACGTGTTACGCGTTAGCAGCACAAAGCCGCACCATGAACATACGCATTTCCAAGTTGTTTCAAGGTTCGTCGTGGGGGGCGTTGGAGGTTGCCTTCAACGAGGACCCACAGGGCGACATCATGATCGTTGAGATTGCCCAAGCGACGGGGCTTGAGTTCAAGCGCCCGCCCGCTAACCTGTTTGCCATGCGAGAGCTGCACATCGCCCAGGTAGGCGGCGAGGAGGAGCTGGAGCGGGCGTTTGTGGCGGCTATGCAGGTCGCTGAGAAGTACGGCGAAGTGCAGGACAGCCAGAAGAACATGAAGGGGCCAGGCGAGCTTACTCCGAACCAGCTTGGAAGGAACCTGCCCGAAGGTTTCTAGAAGTACACCCACTCGCAGCCAGGGAGTCATTGCGTGGCGAAGCTTATCGTATCCATAGACCAGGGTAGATGCATAGGCGCGGGCAACTGCGTCCACATCGCCCCTAAAGCGTTCCAGCTTGACGAGGAGCACGTCGCCTACCTCATTGACCCCGCCTCTGAGGACGACGACACCCTGCTGGACGCCGCACGCTCCTGCCCGACGGACGCCATTTACCTCGATACGCAGGACGGTGAGGCCGTCTACCCATGACGCGTAGAGCGAGGTAGAAACCAAACTTCCTTACTGTTGCTACTTTACTTCTCCCTCACCCGAGGCGAGGTGACTACTCCCCTTCTCCTGAGCAAGAGGTGCGCAGGCTAGTACAATGGCGGACCATCAGGACCAAGCCTCTCCTTGTCATTCCGAACGTAGTGAGGAATCAGATGGGTAGGCATACTGTTGCATTGGAGTACAACGGTGGCCCACCTTCACGGTCACTTCGATGCAACAGAATACGACTGCCACGTGATTCCCCACTGCGTTCGGAATGACAAAGAGGGGCTTGGTCCTCTGTTGGTTACTTGCTTGCAATTCGCACCGTTCGGAATAACAAGGTCTAGGCTTGGTCCCGCCTACCCTTCGAGGTATGCATGCTCCGCTTGCGACACACGGCCAAAATCCTGTATAATTTTCCGTTATATAAGGAGAGTTATGTCATGGCGAACGCACACAGCAAAAGCAAGAGCTTCTACATTTGGACCGTCGGCTGCCAGATGAACGTGGCGGACAGCAACTACGTGGCCGCGACCCTCAAGGGCAAGGGCTACGAAGAGTCGCAGGAGCTTGACGGTTCGGATGTGGTCGTGCTCAACTCGTGCGTGGTGCGCCAGGCAGCGGAAGACCGCATAGTCGGGAAGCTGGGCGAGGTCGCAAACCTCAAGCGGCGCAACCCCGGCATGTTCGTGGCTCTCACCGGCTGCATGGTCACCGAGGACCAGACAACCCTGCGCCGCCGCTTCCCGATGGTGGACCTCTTCTTCAAGCCCTCCGCAGTGCAAGACTTCCTGGTTGGCCTGCCCGACAACTCGGCCCCAGACCTGGGCGAGTACGGGGTGGCACTGGCGCTCGAGGGGCTGCTGCCCACGGCCCAGGCGGGTGGCATCGCGGCCTACATACCCATCATCTACGGCTGCAACAAGACCTGTACCTACTGCATCGTGCCATTTCGCCGGGGTAAGGAACGCTCCCGCACTATAGAGGAGATCGCCCGCGAGGTGGAGCACCTGACCACCCAGGGCGTGCGTGAAGTCACGCTGCTCGGCCAGAACGTGGACACTTACGGCCACGACCTTGCTGAAGCCACAGACCTGGCGGCACTGTTGGAGCGACTGAACGACATCCAGGACCTGTGGCGCATACGCTTCCTGACCTCGCACCCGAAGGACATGGCCCAGAACCTCCTGGATGCCGTGGGTAGGCTCCCGAAGGCGATGGAGCACATCAACCTGCCCGTTCAGGCCGGTGATGACGAGGTGGTCAAGCGCATGAAGCGCCGCTACACGCTGCGCTACTACCGCGACCTGATTCGGCGCATCCGCGAGACGATACCCGACGTGACGCTTGCGACCGACATCATCGTCGGCTTCCCCGGCGAGACCCACGACCAGTTCATGCACACTATGGACCTGCTCCAGGAGATCAGGTTCGACAAGGTGCACGTGGCCGCCTACTCTCCCCGTCCCGGCACCGTGGCGGCTTCCTGGGTAGACGACGTGCCGCACGAGGAGAAGATGCTGCGCCTGCACGCGGTGGAGAGGCTACAGGAGCAGATAGCCCGCGACCTCAACGCCAGGCACGTAGGCCAGGAGATGGAACTCTTGATCGAGGGCAGCGAGCGCGGCAAGTGGATGGGGCGCACGCGTGGCAACAAGATCGTGTTCCTGAGCGCGGAAGCCGACAGTGAAAAGGTGGACCGCACAGGCCAGTTGATCGTGGCCCGCATAGACCAAGCGGGACCCTGGTCGATGCAAGGCTCACTCGTACGTGTAAACGAGGACTGCCCCGCCGCGTTGCGCGAGTTGCGCAAGGTCAAGGCCCGCAGGCTGGAGATACCCCTCACCGCTGCGTATCCATCTGTACTATCCGCCAATAGCCAAAAAATACCCCCCGCATCCCCGAACTAAACAGTATCCATTTACGTATATAATAGTGTCCCACGCGCGGGCCGTGAGGGACCATTCGTGCATGTAACCTTTTGGCGCGCTGCATCGTCTAACAATACGGCAAGCAGGCAGCCGCCGCGTGAGGGCACAGTTAGATGTAGAAAAAGATACGACCTTGTACTCTAGGCGCGAAAACCGTCATTGGCTAGAATAGAAGCCGCCGGGCACGAGGATTGCTTTAGCGTGGATTATCGG
>JALZHG010000014.1 GCA_030914045.1 Chloroflexota bacterium
CCGCATGACTTCGCGCCAGGAACTATTCAGGAGGCTGCGTCCGCTGCTTGCCGAAGCCCTTGGGGCCGACGAGGAGGAGATTGACCTGGACACGAACGTCTACGACGACCTCAACGCGGACGTATTGGAGTTCCACGACGAGGTCATCCCGATGATTGAGGAGAACTTCGGGGTTACGATAGACGACGACGAAGTACCCGAGCTTACCACAGTGCGTGAGCTGGTAGCATACCTGGCAGAGAATATTTAGGCCAGAATAGGTATGAAAGGAGACACATAGGAATGGCAAACGCTACGGAACACCTCAGAGAGGTCGCCGTCCAGCAGTATGGAGTAGACGAGGCGGAGGTCGCCAACGCAGACGCGAACGCCCTGGCCGAACTGCTTCTCGGCAAGATCGCTATGGACAAGTACAAGGCAGACGCCTCCGAGGTAGAGGGCCTCGACCGCCGCGGGGCAACCCAGTTGCTCCTACAGAACATGGTCAGCGACCTGCTCAAGGTGGACAAGAGCAAGGTCAGCCCCGAAACCTCTTTCTCAGACCTCGGTGCCGACTCGCTCGACATGGTAGAGTTGCTCATGACCATAGAAGATGTGTTTGAGCCGTTCGGTGAGATGAAGATTCCAGAGGAAGACGCCAACATCGGCACCGTGGGCGAGGCCGTTGACCGCATCGACAGCTACATCGAGAACTACGTCTCTGCTTCGTAATTTCGTATTTCGAAATGCGAATTGCGGATTTGCTGGATAACTACTAAATTCGCAATTCCAATTTCCAAATCCGATTTGTAAAGGGGCGCGGCTGGTCCTATAATGGGCTTGCCGCGCCTTTTTGGCGTCTGCTGGTCGATTAGTATCCAGGCACCTACTATCTAATGAGCAGCACCTTGTCGCGATTCCGCCCGCGGCTCCCGTTTGGTAAACGTGGGGGCCAGCCTCAGCGTGCGGGGAAACGGCGTCCCGACGGCACCCGCGATGTCGAGATGCCACTCATCGAGCACCTGCGCGAGTTCCGAGACCGGCTCATGAAAGCTGCCTTGTCGGTGGGGCTTTTGACCGCTTTGAGCTTCGTCTTCGTGGAACGCGAGATCGAAATACTCCTGGCCATGGCTGGTGGACGTGACCTTCTCGCCATAACCGTTACTGAGACGTTCGTGGCATATGTGAAGGTGTCTCTGATAACAGGAATCGCGCTCTCGATGCCGGTGCTGGTTTACCAGCTTTTCCAGTTCCTGGCCCCAGGCCTGACCAAGAATGAAAAGCGGTGGATATTGCTCAGTCTGCCCGGCGTTATGGCCTTCTTTGTACTTGGGGTCGTCTTCTGTTACGTGGTGGTGTTGCCTAGCGCCCTCGAGTTCCTGCTGAACTTCGGAACCCCGCAGATTGAGATTCAACCCACAATCTCGGAGTACATGAGTTTCGTCACCAACTTTATGCTTGCGATGGGCCTGGCCTTTGAGACGCCTCTGATCATCTTTATCCTGTCGAAAATCGGTGTCACGACTCCCGCCAGGTTGAAGAGGTTCCGACGGTGGGGCTATGTGCTGGCCTTTATAATCGCGGCTATAATAACTCCGACCCCCGACCCCGTAAACCAGATTTATGTGGCAGTGCCTATCATTTTGCTCTACGAGCTAGGTATATTCTTCGCGTGGCTGGGAAGGCCGAGGGTGAAAAAAGCCTAGTCTCCCACCAGACTCCGCCCGGCGGTTAGGCTCGTGAGTGGCGCACCATCCTGCGCGCCCAGTTCTTTAGTGGGTCCGCCAGTTCCTCTATTGCCAGCAGCAGGTTGGCACGCGCGTTGTCCGAGTGATAGATGTGAGCCACATCTCCTACGGTGATACCGTGCGTTGGCCTGTAGAGGACGCGGACCTCATCCCCAGCGCCTATCTCCCCCTCTGTGATGATGCGCAGGTACGCACCCGGTCGCCCGGCAGCGCCGAACTTCGGCGGAAAATCGGGATCGCCCATCCTGGCGCCGAGCTTCCAGCAAGGGATACGCGGTTGCGCCACCTCCAGCACTGTGCTGCCCACCTGCCAGCGTTCTCCTATCACCGCGCCCGTGACATCTACACCTTGCAGGGTCAGGTTCTCACCGAAAGTGCCGAGTTCCACGGCCCGTCCCAGTTGCTGCTCCCACCACTCCTCGTCCTCGTGGCTGTAGGAGTAGACGGCCTTGTCCCGGCCGCCGTGTACCTTGCGGTCTGCCTGATCGTCTCCCGCCAGGTTCACACCAACGACAGGTACTCGTCCCGTCACCGGATATTTCCAGATGGCCGTTGTGGACCTCTGGCCGAGCCACTCTATCTCGCGCACCTGACCGACGTTTACGGAGAGCACTCTGCCCGACACTGGAACTGGAGCCTGGTCTGTCACCTGGTTGTCCTCCTAGCGGACCTGGGGCTTGAGCGGTGGGACCCGCACCACTCTCTCGTTGCGGAACGTCACGAAGCCTGGTGGAGAGTTGGGCACCTTGCGGACGTGTTTCCTTTCGGTGTAGATCACGTCCACCTGGGCCTCGTTCCTGGCGCGGCTGTATGCAGCGGCATAAGAAGCCGCCTCACGCAGGTCGGCCTCGGTGAAGCCCTGCCCCGCGCGGAGGATGACGTGCGAGCCGGGCACGCCGCGAGCGTGGAGCCACAGGTCCTCAGGGTCGGCCAGGCGGAAGGTAGCCACGTCGTTTTGGCCCGCCGTCCTGCCGATGAGCACATTTGCGCCGTAGCGAGTGCGCACCCTCAGTGGTTGCGGCAACTTCTCCTGTTGCTTACGGCCCTTGCCACCCTTAGGCTTGGTGTCGGCGGGTGCTGGGGCTGGAGCGCCCGGCGAGCGCACCCCGCGGAGTTCGGTCTGCACCGCCCGTATTTCATCGTAGGTTGAAGCGATGTCGAGGCTGGTCTGTAGCTCATCCAGGTAGGCGACCTGCCTCTCTGACTGCTCTACCAGGGCCGGAAGCTCCTCCTGGGCCGAGCGTGCTTTGCGATACTCCCGGAATATCGCCTGCGCCTGCTCGACCGGGGTCGTGCCTGGGTCTAGGTCGATGGTCAGGTCCTCGCCTGGTATGACAAGCTGCGTCTGGCCCGGCTGTATGGAGTGCATGTAGGCCAGTAGCATCTCTCCCTTGCGCCGCAACTCCTCAAGGGCCTCGGCGCGCTGTAGCTCCTCGTGCAGGGAGCGCAGCCTTCGCTCGTCCCGCTTGCGAAGCTCGTCAAGCTCGGCCTGGGCCTGGCCCTTGAGGGCGCTGTGTCCCGTCAGGGTCGATACCGCGGAGAAGTACGCAGCCGCCGCCTCGGAGATGCCGTCCCGCCATTCCAGCATGCCGCCTGCTGTCTCCAGGTGCTTAAGCGGGTACGGGGCGAAGTCGGCTGGCTGGCTTTCGTTGGCGGCACCTTTCCAGGCGACGGACGGTTGCCATTGGGCGGTCTCGTCCAGCAGCAACAGGTCCTGTAGCTCCTTTAGCATGGCAGCCAGGCGCTGTGGATTGTTTGCTACTTCCACGGCGGGCAGTCGCACGTCGCCAAGCGCCCGGTGTGTGGCTTCACGGGCGAGGGTGGGGCTTACGGCCAGGTAGCCCGCCACGAGGGCTTTCCAGGCGGGGGCTTTCGCGTCCTCCTCGGCAACGACGTACAGCATGGCGGAGAGCGCGTTGACGCTGGTGCGCAGTGGGTCGCGCTTGTCCTGCGGCGGTGGGGCCACGTAGGCGTGGCGCGGCAGGGTCACACGGTAGCGGTTGATGCTGGCGGGCACGCGCTTGATGCTGTCGAGCACGGTGCCGTCGTCATCCACGAGCACGATGTTGCTCACCTTGCCCATCACTTCCACCACCAGGTCAACCACTTTTACGGGCGCTGAGGGGTCTTCATGCTCCTCGTCCTCAGCGTCGTCCAGGGCATCCCCCTGCCTAAAGTCATCCCTGGAATGGTACTCTTGGTGCTTGTCAGCGTGAATGCGTTTAGCTATACTAAGTGCAATGACACGCTCGTAGCGGGGCTGGGAAACTTCCACCAGGGTGCCGCCTCTCACGTATTTGCGCAGCAGCAGCAACAAAGGCGGGTGCTGCTCCGGGTCGCGGGTGGGAGATGTGGCCGACAGGTGGAGCCGGGCGTGCTGAGGGTGGGCCGACATGACGAGGTGCGAGCGTCCGCTTCCGGAGCGGTAAAGCTCAAGGCTCAAAGTGAGCGGACCCGGCATCAGCAGACCCTGGACCCGCCCGCCGAGGTACTTACTTTCGATTTCCTGCCGCACAGCGGCGAGGGTGAGTGCGTCAAAGGGCATGGCAGGAAAGTATAACACGTGATTCTGAAACGTGAAACGTGAAACGTGATGTCGTACAGGCACCAGGTTGCATGTTTCGGGACTGAATAACACTAGCCCCCTCGCGCTTCACGTTTCACGTTTCAGACCCAGGTGAGCGCTATCGCGGAGCAGGACCACAAGGCCGAGGAAAACAAGGCCATTGAAAAGCGGCTTGCCGATATGGTGGCTGCGGGCGAGCAGGTACCGGAGTTCGAGCAGTACGTCACGCGGCCGAACCCCGCATTGCTGGTGGTGCTTACCGGGCCTTCGGGCGTCGGCAAGGACGTGACGCTCCAGCGCATGCGCCAACTCGATGTGCCGTTCCACTATGTGGTGACGGTCACTACGCGAGATATAAGGCCCGGAGAGGTAGAAGGCGTCCACTACTTCTTCAAGACGCGGGACGAGTACATGCGGATGTTAGAGGCCGGGGAGTTGCTGGAGAACGCGAACGTGTACGGCAACTATTACGGCATACCGCGCAGCCAGGTGGTTGAGCCGCTGAAGCAGGGCAAGGACGTGATAATGAAGCCCGACGTGCAGGGCGCGGCGAAGATACGGGAATTGGAGCCGGACGCGGTGTTTATTTTTCTGGCCCCGGAGAGCATGAAAGAGCTGGCAATCCGGTTGTTCCACCGCAAGACAGAGGACCCCCAGGAGCTTGAGACCAGGCTAAAAGTAGCCCGGCAGGAAATGCAGGAGATTAGCAACTTCGACTACGTGGTGGTAAACAGGCACAAGAGGTTGGATGAAACGGTAGATGCAATCAAGGGGATAATCGAGGCTGAAAAGGCTAGGGTACACCCACGCCGCATCAGGATGCTCGAACAACCCTGACGCATCTGCTTACGTAGCGAGTTGTTGGTTTGAACTGCGTGCTGCCGTGCGGTAAGCAGAGCCTGACCTGTAAGTAATGGGGGTTTTTTCTATGGCGATGAATACGATGGATGCCGAGGTAGGACGGCTGCTGGAAGCGGGCAAGAATTCGGCGCGTAACGGCGATACGGCCGCGGCGCGTGCTTACCTGACCCAGGTGGTCGAGCGCGACCCGCATAACGAGCAAGCCTGGATGTGGCTCAGCGGGGTTGCAACCGAGCCGGAAGAGCAGCAAATCTGCCTCGAAAACGTGCTGGTGATCAACCCATACAATGCCAAGGCAAGGCAAGGGCTGGAGTTCCTCAGCGCCCGCACCGGCATCCCGACTCAGGCCCCGCCTACTCCTAGCGAGTACACTTCGCCTCTCTCCGACCTGACGGCACTTGGCGCGCAACAGACCCCAAGCGGCAGCGATCCGATGTCGCAAATCGACTTCGGCACGACCCCCTCCGCTGCTCCGGTGGAAGGCCTGCCCGATTTCAGCGGCGACTTCGCGCTCCCTCCCTGGATGGAGAACGGCGCGGTACCCGATCCGCTAGCTGGTGCCGGTAGCGGTCCAACCCACGAAGGTATGCTGCCCGCGGGTAGCTCCGAATCTCTGGCGTTCGACATGTTTGCTTCAACGCCTCAAGGCTCTCAACCTACCCAGGACGATCCATGGGCCGGCCTCAACTTGTCAGCCGACAGTCTGAACATCGACTGGTCACGAGGCATGGATGCTTCCCCTGCACCAAGCGAGGGGCGTACCACGTTTGATCAGCAGCAGAACTGGGGTGGGATGGACGCTTACCAGCAGCCCAATCCCGGCAATGGTGCGGACCCTAATAGCCCCTCCGCCTGGTCTATGGACAACGTGCCGGGCTTCGAGCCTCTGGAGCCTGGCAGCCTCGGCTTCGGGCAGGCTGCTGCCGCGCCTTTCGCGGACATGGGGCAGGGCGGCTACGGACAGGGCCATGCGGAAGCCGCGTCGGATAACTGGCAGAACGGCCACTCCAACGCCGCAGCTTACGGGCCAATGGGCCCGGCGGGTGACTTCCAGTTGCCGACGCCCAGCGACCTACCCGGCTTCGACATGTCGTCGCAGAGTGAGGTCAAGCCCTGGTACGCGCAGTCTAGCCAGCTTTCGCCTGGCATGCTGCCCGACCCCGCCAGCGTCCACGGGTTTGGCGTGGAGAACCCCGACGAGATGACCCAGCACCTGGCGGCCCCCAAGAAGGACCAGGTGATGGTCACCTGCCCCCATTGCGCGGAGCAGGTACCCGATACGTCGCTCTCTTGCACCCGGTGCGGCTTCAGCTTCTTCGTCAACTGCCCTCACTGCCATGAGCTTGTGGACGTAATCGACGCACAGGCTGACGTGGCTGAGCCTTGTCCCTACTGCAACAACTCGATAGAGAAGATGAAGCTGGGCATGACCAGCGCCGACCCCACCATGAACTACTCCAGCGAGCGCCCCGTGAAGCCTGAGGCTGTCGCGCCCGCTATGAAGCAGTACATGAAAGAGGCCACGCGCCGCCGGGGTGGCTTTACATGGGCCTGGGTGGTGGATGTGATGTGGCTGGTGGCTGTAGTCATGATGGTGTGGGTGCTCACTCAGCTTCCCGCCTGGTGGCACCTTTCCGGGCAATACTAGACTGTTTGAGTAAAATCGAAGCGTGATGCGGTATAATGGGAAGACCGCATCGCGCTTTTTTGTGCTTGCACGTTTGTTACTTTATTTATACTTTGCATTGAGGTCCTGGCGTGCCACACAGCCGCGACACAGACAGCGAAACGTCTCGCGCCCCCAAAGTAGGCAAAGTAATAGACTTGCAGGGCTACCTGGCAGCCGAACGCGCCCTCGACCACTTCCTCGCCAGCGCCCCCTCGCACCCCCAGTACCAGGTAAGGCTCAATGAAGTCGCGGGGTACGGGCCTTCAATCCTGGCGGTCATCACGCGCAGACTCGACGCTTTCCGCCCTGACGACATAGACGAACTGGGCCGCGCGGCCACAGCCTTCCCCGACCGTGACATGGCCGTGACTCACCTGCGCAAAGCAGCCGACGACAAGCGCAACTCCGACGCCCGGCGGTTGGGCGCGATGCTGGTGCTGGAGTACTGCCTGGGCGAGCCGCCCGACGAGGACTTCGTCGGCACTCTCAACGACCCGCTCGGCTCGTTAGCTTACTCTTTGCGTGGGGCCTTGCTTGGCGTCTTCAAGTCGCCAATCCTGCGGTCCTACGTTCACACATTGCTGGCACAGTCCTCGGACCTGCTCTTCGGCATATTCAGCCGCCTCACCGCGCTGGAACGTGACACGCCAGCCGAAGTGGCCCGGCTGTTCGCGCTACACCCCGACCTGGAGCTGTCGATGGCCGTGGTCGAGGCCCTGGCGGCGCAGGGCAGCCGCAGCTCGGTCCACACGCTGGCCCTGCTGGAGCCAAGCCTGGCGTCCGAAGTGTCGCACGCCGCTAACAGGTCGTTGCAGAAGCTGCGGTTATCCGGCTACAGCCCCCGCGTGCTGCGTGCGCCGGTGGAAGGGTGCCGCGCCCTGGTCAGCCCGATTGACGGCAGCGGGAATCGCCTGCTAATGCTGATCGCCCCGGTCGCTGAGGGGAGCAACGTGTCGGCCGTGCTGGAACTCTTCATCAACGAGGCTGTGGGAGTAGTAGAGGCTAGCGGCGCGCCCGAAGCCAAGCCCGCCGACCTCCCTGTGGCGGCGCGGCCCGGCTTTGTGCACCGGCAAAGCCTGCGTACCTGGATGGGCATGCCGCTGGGCGAAGAAGGACAGACTGGGGCGCGCGACTCGTCCAACACGCCGATTCACGTGCCTCTGCTCGAAGCCGATTTCCTTTACGGCCTCGATATCCTCAGGGAGGCGGTGCGTAACAACTGGGCCGCGTCGGCACCCCTCCCGCTCGATTACTGCCTGCTGGGGCACCTCTGCTGGTCATATGCTGGTGGGCTGGACGAGGCCGATTTCAGATCAGCCTGGGAGGCTGAGGGGGAAGACCACCTAGTAGCCAGGGAAGCCGACCTGCTCACCAACCCCGTCTTCGATAGCTGGTACCTGGCGAGCGAATCGGCCCGGCATGTAGCCCAGGACATCAGCACTCTCAGTGGTGGCCCGCCAAGGGAGTTGAACGACGATAGCTGGCGCTTCTTGCTGCCCGCGCTGATACGCCTGGCTCACGACGAGTATGGGCCGGAGGCGCGGCAGCGGTACTCCGAGCGGTTGCGGCGTATGTCGGAGTGGCTGCACATGGCCGGTGACGCCCACGATGCCGAGTGCGCGCGGTCCGCGGCCCAGACGATCCTGAAAGCACCGCCCGAAACCAATCTGCTGGTGCTCAGGCTCGTGCAGCGTGGCATACTGGTTGCGCTAAACAGGTTGGCTGCCGATACGCGGCACCACGACAAGCTGCACTAGGTTCGCGCTTGCTAGTGATGAAATGGGGTATGGGTACGAAGCATATAATGGGCTACTAAATGGTAAAGGGAGTGGGAAAGAGACAACATGCCAGTTTATGAATACCAGTGCAAGAATTGCGGCCAGCGGTTCGAGAAGATACAGCCCGTTACCTCTGACCCGTTGAGCGTCTGTGAGCTTTGCGGCGAGGGTCCGGTGCGGCGCGTGCTGCACCCGGTGGGGGTTATTTTCAAGGGCAGCGGCTGGTACGTAACCGACAACCGCAGCTCCGGCAAGTCGGGGGGCTCAAGCTCCTCAAAGGGCAGCGATGACAGCAAGCCAGACGTAGCGGCTTCTACCGACGACAAGCCGAAGACCGACAGCAGTCCAAGCACATCCAGCACACCCGCCGCGTCCTCGGACGACTAGGGGCTTGTGAAGAGTTGGCATTAACGGGCGACCATGAGGTCGCCTGTTGTTTTGCCGGGGAGGAGGGCACATGGCGGAATGGATCTACGGGAGGCACGCGGTCGAGGAGGTGTTGCGCGCGGGCCGCCGCAAGGTGTTCCGCATCTTGTTGAGCGAGTCGGGGCGAGGGAGCAAAGGGTCGCCCGATGATCCACTCGTGCGGATTGAGAGCGAGGCCAGGCGGCTCCGTGTCTCGGTCGAGCGTGTGCCTCCCGCCAGGCTGGATGCCCTTACGAAAGTGGGACAGCACCACCAGGGAGTGGCCGCCGAGGTGTCGGGGTATCCTTACAGCACCATAGCCGAGGTGGTGGCGCTTTGCCGCGAAGCAGGGCCGGGCGCGCTGGTGCTGCTGCTCGACTCGATTCAGGACCCGCAGAACTTTGGTACGTTGCTGCGCACGGCGGAGGCGGTAGGTGTGACCGCGGTTGTGATGCTGGAGAGGCGGCAGGTCGAGGTGACGGCGGCGGTGGTGAACGCGTCGGCGGGCGCGGTGGAGCACCTGACCGTGTGCCAGACCAACAATCTTCCACGCGCCATCGAGGCGTTGCAGGAGGCGGGCCTGTGGGTGTACGCCTTGCAAGCCGAACCTGGGGCCGCGCCATATGCTACATCCGATCTGAAGGGGCCTCTGGGCCTGGTGGTAGGCTCTGAGGGCAGTGGGGTGGGGCGGCTGGTACGGGAGCGGTGCGACGGGGCATTACAGCTACCGATGCGCGGCAAGATAGAGTCGCTCAATGCTGCTGTCGCAGGCTCGATTGTGCTCTACGAGGCATTGCGGCAGCGCACAACGGACTAGCTCGTGTTGCCAACGGCGCATCAAGGCTGCAACCTTATCTCCTTGATGCACACGCGGTTCGCCTCTCCCGCAGAGGGATCGCCGCTCTCCACGGGGTCAAGCCGTAGACCCTGGACCGACTCCATTCGCCGCCACTCTGGACCGAGCGGCACCTCATAGCTGTGAGTGCCCGGCTCAACCTGGAACCCTACGGAGGACTCTTCATTATACGGTTCTTCGGGATTCTGCCTGAAGAAGAGTTGCGCGCGGCCCGGTGCTGCGCTGTCCACGACAATGTACACGGTGCCGTAGCCGCTGGTTTGCAGACGTAAGGGCGGACTGTACAGGCTGGGATCCTCCCTCGGTGAGAAGCACCAACCTTGCTCCCCAACCGTTTCGCCCGCGACATTGGCGGCGCTCCAACCCTGTTCGTCGGTTGCGAAGGTCCAACTGTCTGCTTTGCTGTACACTTCGTTTGGGGATATGCGGGTGAAACTCGCGGAACCTGCGGCCACCTGGGTCCCCTCCACGCGGTCGCCGTAAGGGGAGAGCAGTACGTCAATCTCTTCCCTGGAAAATACGTAATGGTCGCTGATGCGCACTCCAGGGGTGAGCACCCTGTCCTCGATCCAGACGGACGAGCCTTTCGCCAGTGCGTGCCAGAGCCTGCGCCGTATCGCTGTGACTGCCTCATCTTGGCCGGACGCGCCGCCCTGGTACCAAAGCTCCCGCGCCGACATTACGTTGATGCGGTCGTACATGAACGGTAGGTAGTGCTCGGCGCTCCCGGACTGCAAGATGATGAGGTCCTCGCGGCCGGATATGCGGGACAACTCGGCGCTGGTCCTGCGGCCTGGGTCGGACATGGGGTCGCGCTTGGCCCAGATGCTGGGTGCATTGGTCGCCGTCAAGAGCAGTAGCACGGCAGCGGCCATTCCCCAGGCCACGGTGCGGCGTCTCGCCCCAAGGGCACCCCAATGGAAGCCCAACACTACAAGCAGCAAAGTAGGCGGTAGCACAAGCACCCAGAACTTGAGGACTTCCGGCTGCCACCAGATGAAGAAGAGTGTATAGGTGCCCACCCAGGTCCAGAGTACCCACGCCAGAGGTCCGCCTCGTCGTGTCGCCGATCTAGCCCTGGCCGCAAGCACCACCACGAGTGAGAGCAAGAGCAATCTGCCTATCCAGTAGTCCGCGCTGATCGCTGCCGATGTGCCACTGATCGTGCCTGTTAGCGTAGCAGGCGTGAAGGCTCCCCAGGTACCCAGTTGACCGAAGTTGTTGGCCCAGCGGACGAACTTATCGGGCGTGTCCTGGCCCGCTATCAGCACTCCACCGATAAAGTAAGCGGGCACGAGCACTAATCCGAGCGTAGCGCCGTAAGCCACCACGCGCCGCACTTTCTCACCTGTTTTGCCGGGCAGCAGGTAGATTCCCAACGCGAAGGCAGGCACGGTGAACAGGGCCGCCTGGTGGTAGAGCGCGCCCAGGGCGTGTGCCATCCCCATGAGCAAGAACATGTACGTACTGGGCACAGTGCTTCGCAGGGCGTGCAGGTAGAGCCACGCCGTCGCAAGCAGGAAGAAGAGGGGCTGTACGTAAATATCCACTTCGACGCTGTAGAACCAGTAGCCATAGGTCAGGCCGAGCATGAGTGTGGCAACGATGGCTACAAGCGTAGAGCCGCTAGCATGACGCGCCATGCCGAAGAACAGGCCCAGACCGCCCGCGCCAGCGATACTGCTGAACATCGAGCCTGGAAGGTCGGCGTACCCGGTATAGCCCAAGGCCCTCCACAAGTTGAGCATGAGCAGCACGCTCGGTTCGTAAATCAGGTGGTGTGGTAGGAAGAGCGCGGCTAGCGGCTTGCCCATGTCGCGGATGTAGGAGATGCCGTCGTAGGTGTGGAAGCCCGTCGCCGTGAGCATGAAAACCACAAAGGCGACAAAGGCGATGAGCCACGGCAAGGCCCTTTTCACGCCTGACGTTCCGGCAGCGCGCGTCGGGGTGGTCGCCCTATCTAAGCCAGTCTGGTCCAGGGTAGGCGCGGGCATGGGGCTGGTCATAAGGTGCTGTCGGGGCTAGCGGGGTTCCACGAGTGGAGGACAGGGGCAACTGTAAATTAGCTGAACTCATCATCAACGGGCTGGCGGCCTGCGAACCCGGTGTCTATCTCGTGCCAGAAGGCAATCTCGGACTCGCCCAACTTCCAGCACAGATAGACCTCGCGGCCCTCTCTAAGGGCGGGGAAATCAACCAGGCCGCTTTGAAGGTCCTTAAGCTCGATGCCCCAGTGCTGCAACTGCTTAATCGCAGCCTCCAGGGCTTCCTCCACCTGGCTGGTGGCCTGGGCGAGGGCTACGTCTTCGCTGGGGTTGTGGTTGCCATTGCCGCGCGTCTTCTGGGCGACGACCTTAGACCTGCCCTGTAGAAGGTCCAATTGCCGCCGCTGGGCTTGCATAAGCTCCAGCAGTTGCGAAAGCTGAGGCAGCATCCCGTTGGCTTCGCTTAGAGTGTAATAGCGCGGCATGTGCTCTCAATTCCGCCCTTCATGGCAGGTCCACTGCTATGCAGGTCTCGTCATCTCTTCTGCTCGACGCTGGCGCGTACCTTTTGTAGGCGGTCCATTGCTATATCTACCACCTTGCGCACCCTGTCGTATTGCACCGGGTCAAGCGCGTCTATCCAGGTGGAGATATCCAGGTCGGTAATCTCTGCCCACCGTGACGTTTGGCTGAGGCGCGTGCCAATCAGCTTTACGGGGTCGCGCCGCCGCGTGCGGGTGGGTGCTTCCCCCTCATGCGCGGGTTGCTCGGCCTCTGCCGCCACCTGTGCGGCCGCCGCTCCGACCTCGGCAACTAACCGTTCAACGTCGGCGGTGCGAAACACGCTCTGCTGTCCCTTGCCACTGAACGGGCGGATGCGGCCCTCGTCTACCCAGTTGAGCAATTCGGTGCGCGTAATCCCCAGGCGCTCGGCGGCGGTGGGTAGGTCTATGAACTTGAAGCCTGGTGTGGGCATATCGAAGTAGTGAGGCGCTGGGTACGGTGTGTTTGTCAGTCCTCGATAACGAGCACGAAGTTTTCTTTGGGCGCGCCACAGTCGGGGCACTGCTCGGGAAGTTGCTCGGCCCTGGTGAGCAGGTAGCCACAGTCGGTGCACCGCCAAACAAGCTGCATCGACTCGGTGCGGCCCGACACGACCTGGCCCGACTGCACTTTAGCCATATCCATAGCAAGGTGGGGCCGCGTGATGAGTCCGACCACCTTCCTGTCGCCATCCACGACCACAATAGGACGCCTGCCCATCAGTCCGCTCGTGCCGCCGGAGGAGCCTAGAAGCGTGTCGGTTCCGGTGCCAGTGCCCATGTCGCCTTTCGGCGCGTCCACGTTCGCGGGTACTTCCACGAGGGCCGTTTCAACGTCCTGGTCCACGCGCACCGTTTCGTAGGTGTTACCCATGTAGTCCTTGACGTAGGCGGTCTGTGGGTTCTCGCCGGAGGCGGTGCAACGCATTACTTCCTTGTCGGTGATAACGCCCACCACGTGCCTGTCTTCCTGGTTGTTCACGACGGGTACCAGTGAAGTATGCAGCTCGTCAATCAGGCGCGCGGCCTGGGAGATTGTGTCGTCAGGTGTGACCACCGGAGGCTTGTCGATCATTACTTCGCTAACCTTCATTTGGGCCTCCTAATGAGAAACTATTGGATGCCATACGAGACACCACAAAGTAATGAGAAGCAATAGAGGACGAGTAGGTGCGTGTCACGCCTGCCGGGCACTCGGGGGCGCTCACTGCGGCATTATATCACAGGGGTTAAGGCCGGACAAGCATCAAATGCTGCCATAAAGTGTAGGTGGATCCTTCTCTACGGCTGTTGCCTTGCTCGGGCCACGCGCTCGATCAAAATGGGGCTTACCTGGGCCTCTCGTAGCGCCTCCTCCCGGTAATAACCCAGGGCCTGTAGCGCGACATCCACCACAAAGGAGTCGCGGTCCTCGACTGCCAGCACCAGGGATGGGATTGCCTCCACAAGTTGCAGTCGGCCTAGCTCGTAGGCGGCACTGGCCCGCGACTCGGCATCGGGGGCCTCCTGCAGCGCGTGTAGGAGGATGTTGGGTATCGCTCGGTCCGTGCGCCCAGGGTCAGGGCCTGGCACGTTCTGCGACATGTCCTGCATGGCAAGGGTGAGGCGGTCGCGGCCAAGCGCCCACAGCAGGGCTTTTGCCTCGCCCGATATGGCCCCTGCGGCCTCGGGTTCCAGTCCCGCCGAGCGCATTTCCTCTCCTAGCCTCTCTTGCACAACCTCAAGTCGTTCTCGCACGGCGGCCTCTACCATGGCTCGGTCGGGTTCCACTCTACCGAGCTGCTGGAGCTTTTCGAGCGTGGCAATCTCCTCTCGCAGCATCTGAAGTTCTGACTGTAGGCGCTCGGCCCGCTCGGCAGAAAGGCCAGGGCGGGTAAGCTGCTTGGTGAAGCCGTCGTAGCTCAACCGCAACTCGTCCAACCTGCTCTTGATAGCTGCCTGTTCGACAATCATGTTCGGCTCCTCAAGAAGCAGGGTTAGATAGGATCGTTTGACTGTGCGTATCGCCTGTGCAATAATACCGTGAGCAATTATACACTCAGGGAGGCTTATCTTGTCTCAAGACCTCGGCAAGCGTTCGGCGCGGCGGCCCATCTCAATAGCCATAATCGGAGCCGGGGCCTTACTGCTGCTGCTTGTGCCCCTTTACGTGCTCTTCAACTCCATGTCGGGCAACACCAACGCCCCACTCGAGGGCACGTGGCTCATCATCTCCGTGGTTAGCGGCATGGCTCTGGTGGCCGTGGGCGCTGCGCTGGGTGACTAACGTTGCGCCGCCCGTACCGGAAAGGTAGACTCTGTGCCTGACAACCCGGTGACGCCCCCCGTGGTTGGCCTGGTTATTGCCATCATCATCCTGACGATCTTCGTCTGGCGGTGGGCGGTGCGGACCCCTGTGCCTGCGGCCTCCGATATAGAAACTGAAGACGCTGGCAAGCAGGAACAGGAAGAAGAGCAGGTGCAGAAACCGTTTATTTATGCCGCTATAGGGGCTTCTGACGTGGTAGGCGTCGGTGCCAGAGACCCATTGTCGGAAAGCTGGGTAGTGCTGCTGGCGCGCTACTTACCGCCGAATACGCAACTCATCAGACTGGGCCGCAACGGCATCACGTTGAATGAGGCCAACAAGATAGAGGTGCCGCAGGCAGTGGCCGCGAAGCCCGACCTGGTGACCATCTGGAACTGCGTGAACGACGCGACGCGTGGTATCCCCCTGGCCCTGTACGCCCGCGACCTTCGCTCCGCCCTCGATCGCCTTACCCAGGACACGGACGCGCATATCGTCTTGCTCAACCTTCCCGATCTCTCCTTGTTGCTCCCTGGCCCCGACTCCAGCCGCCGCGAGTTGATACGTGGGGGTATCCGCCAGTGGAATGCCGCTATGTCCCAGGCCGCGGCTGAGTACGGCGACCGGGTTACGCTGGTGGACCTCTTTCCGGGCAGCGCACAGGTGCTAGCTCAGCCCGACCTTGTTTCAACCGACAGCTTCCACCCCAGTAGCGCGGGTTACCGCTGGCTGGCCGACCACGTCTGGTCGGTGATGCAGCGTGAAAATCTGCCCGGTGCGGTGGCCTGAGTCCTCACCCCATGCACCAATGGACTATTGCCCGCCTGACACTTCCGACGAGTCTTAAGTCAAAAACCTATAGATTTGCGGACAATAAGTAAATGTAGGCATTGATTAAGGTCAACTTATCGTTTATACTAGCGCCAACACCCATACTGCCCTGGCGGGGCTTGTAAAGGCCCTATTGGCGCAGGAGGGCGCTTGTTGCGCAAAACAATCTGACGGCCCTGGCTCCCGGCTGCCGGAATATCGCTCCTTACGAACCCCCCTGTGCCCGGCCTTTACGGTGGGTCAGTGGGACCGTGGCTCAATGCAGGTGTTTCAGCTTAAATGCGCTGACTCGCTTAGCGATTCTACTCGTCTTCGCCGCTATTCGACCGCAGACGACATGGGAGCAAGGGCCATCTGAAAGCATCGGCCATGTGGTGGGCCGTTGCGCTCGCACCGGCGCGAAAATGCGTAGGATTTGTCAGCAAGCGCCCGCCCCGGGTGGTATTCGTACTGCAAGAGGCGACAATTGCCTGACGCTACCCGGCGCGATGCCGACACTACAGCCGATACAACGGACCCTGGCTGGCGTATAAAGCAGCTAAGACTGCGGCGCGGCCTGCAACAAAAGGCGCTGGCCCAGCTTGCGAGCGTCGATGCCGCCTTTCTGAACCGTTTGGAGCGTGGTGGGTCTCGCCGCTCCAAGCCCAAGCCCGAGACTATCTACCGGCTGTTGGACGCGGTGCAGGCCACGCCCGCCGAGCGAGAGGCTGTATTTCACATGGAAGTGCCACCCCTTTCTAGCCAGGAGATCGAGGCATTCGTGGTGGAAATCGCGTCCGAGCTCGAACTCTCCCCCGAACCGGTGGTACTCGTTGACGACAGGTGGTACCGCCGCTACATCAACAGGGTTGGTCGCCGGATGTATGGGTTGACGGACGACGAATACCGGCGTAGTGTCAACGTGCACACGCTGGCGGCCTACGTGGACCCCGAACAGCCCATCTACTCGCGCTACCGCGATGCAGACCGTCTGTACCACTTTGCACGCAGGGTGCTCACTTTCCGCATCGCCTTTGCCGCCCAACAGTTCGATAGTTGGTACCTGGAGGTGGAGCGGTACCTCAAGCGTTTTCCGATGGGCAGGTCCGTGTGGGAGAACACAGAACTGGTCGTGCCTCCGACCTTCATGCTCAGCCAGGATGTCACCTACCAGGACCCTCAGCAGCGCATCTATCGGCTCACCGGACGTGTGGACATATTGCTCAAGAACCCGCGCTTCATGCTGCTACAGCTCTCGCCCCAGGACGAGGAAACGCGGCGATTGCTCGAAGCGTTGAACGCCCAGGAAGATTAGCCGGGCCTTTCCCTTCCACCTTGATCGGCCTTTGGCTTCTAATTTGCCTTCCCTCCTGCCGCGTTATATAATCGCGCTGTAAGCCTCCCACGGCTTGTGACTCTCATTTCCAGGAGTTCCCACGCGACATGACTATGCCTTTCGGCACGCTTGCGGCCACCTTAGAAGCGCTTGAGCCGGTAAGCGGGCGCACCCAGATGATTGCGATGCTGGCGGAGATGCTAGGGCAGGCCGGACCGGAGGACATCGCCCAACTTGTCTACCTCAGCCAGGGCCGCCTGCTGCCCGATTTCATCCAGAAAGAGTTCGGCATGAACGAGCGGCTGGTGTTCCGTTCGGTCGCCCAGGCGTACGGCGCTCAACCGGAGGCCGTGGCCGCTCGCTTCAAGCAACTGGGAGATGTCGGCCTGGTCGCGCAGGAATTCGCACAGGCTGGGGCAAGGCAGTTGCCGCTGGATGGCAACTACGTTGCGGATGGCGTGCCCTTGCAGGAGGTCTACAGCCACCTCACGCGCATAACTGAGACGGTTGGCTCCGGCAGCCAGGAGGCCAAGGTCACACTGCTGGCGGAACTGCTGGCCCGGCTGGAACCGTTGGAAGCCAAGCACGTAGCCCGCATCATCGTGGGCAGGTTGCGCGTGGGCGTGGGCGACCCGACCCTCATGGACGCCCTTTCGGTCGCTAAGGCGGGTGACAAGTCGTTCCGACCCGCTATCGAGCGCGCCTATAACCTGTCTACCGACCTAGGGCTGGTAGCCAGCACTCTCTACAGCGCGGGAGCAGAGGGGTTAGAGGAAATCCGCGTAAAGGTAGGCAACCCAGTCAGGATGGCGCTCGCTGAGAGGGCCGACAGCGCCGAGGAGATCCTGGCGCGGCTCGGCAAGTGCGCGGTTGAGTCGAAGTATGATGGTTTCAGGATGCAGGTCCACAAAAAAGGCGATCAGGTTGCCATCTTCTCGCGCGGGCTTGAGGACTTGAGCGGGATGTTCCCCGACGTAGTGGCGGCCGTGCACGCTCAGATTGCGGCGAAGGACGCCATACTTGAAGGGGAGGCATTGGCCTACGAGCCGGAAACCGGCAGGTACCAGCCCTTCCAGGTCACATCGCAGCGCCGCCGGGTGCACAACATCGAGGAGATGAGCGCGAGCCTGCCCTTGAGACTACTGGCTTTCGACCTGCTGCTGCTCGATGGCCGCGACCTCACGCGTGCGCCCTACACCGAGCGACGGGCGACCCTGAGTGAGGCGATTCAACCCACAGATGGGCTTGGCGGACTACAGGTCTCTACAGTGCTCGTCACGGACGACCCAGAGCAGATCGTGCTCTTCTACGAGGACTCGTTGGAAGAGGGGCTGGAGGGCATCGTTGCCAAGCGGCTCGACGGCACCTACGAGGCTGGCAAGCGGGGCTTCAACTGGATCAAGATGAAGCGGTCCTACCAGACCCAGATGCGCGATACGGTGGACTGCGCCATCGTCGGCTATTACTACGGCAAGGGCCGCCGGGCTTCCTGGGGCATCGGCTCGCTGCTAGTCTCCGTGTACGACCAGGCCACCGACACGCTGCCGACCGTCACCAGGGTAGCCAGCGGCCTTTCGGACGAAGGGTGGCGCGACCTCTGCCGCAGGCTGGACGCCGACCGCATAGAGCACCACGACCCCCGCGTAATTTCGGTGATTACACCAGATATATGGGTGGTGCCCCGCCTGGTAGTGGAACTCCAGGCCGACGAGGTTAGCCGCTCGCAAATGCACCCCGCCGGCCGTAGCGACTCCGGTCCCGGCTACGCACTGCGCTTCCCGCGTATAATTAAGGAGCGGCCCGAACGCACGCCCGAAGATGCAACCTCGGTAGAAGAGGTAATCAAGCTCTACAACATGCAGGGCAGGGGCGACACGAGAGGCAAGCGCAAGGCAGCCGTGGAGGAAGGTGCCGCCACCGAGGCTGAAGTCTAACCTGGCAGCCTCGTAACTACGGAGGTTCACCCATTGGGCCGGTTGACGCGACAAACCAACATTGACGTGCCCGTGGAGAAGGTCTTCAAGTATGTCTCCGACCCACGGAACGCCCCCAACTACATTAGCTCGATCACACGCGTCGTTTCTGGGCCGGAAGGGGAAGCCCAGGAGGGCAGCCTCTGGCGCGCTGAAGCCAACTTCCTCGGCAAGCGCAGCCTGGTTGCGTTGCGCCTGGCCCGGCTGCAAACCGACAGCCTGGTCACCTTCAGCATCGAAGGCGAACCTCGTGCCTTGCTGGCTATGAAGCTGGAGTCCGACAGGCGGGCCGCAAGCACTCATGTATCGCTCCTCCTGGACGTGCCAAGCGTCCCTGACCTGTTTCTGAACGGCCTAATGGGCGGCCTGCTCTCCGGCGACATGGCGCGGCTAAAGAGACTGTTGGAAGGAACATGAGGAGTTTCGAGTACGCTTAGAACCACTCGGAACTCAGAACTCGGAACTCGAAACTCAAAAAGGAGGTCCCCGTGCAAGAATTGGGCAAGCGAATTGGCATGCTTCGGCTCCTGCTTGCGGACATCCAGGCGAAGCAGGAGCAATTGAAGGAAATCGAAGGGCAGTACAGGGCGCAGTTAGCGAAGATAGTAGATTTCGTTGTATACAGGGATGGTGACGTGGCAAACGCCCTCTCCCTCATGTCCGAAGTGCAGGGCAAATTGGACGAGGTCATACAGACCAAGGGCCACCTGGGGCAGATTGCCGACAAGGCCAACCTCGAGCTTGAGGTACTTGTGCTCACCAAGCGGGTGTCGGAGGCCCGCTCCCAACTGGCGGAGCTCGAGACGCGCCAGAAGGAGCTATCGGTGCGGCTGGCCTTCATGTCGGACGGCGCGACGGAGAGTGACGACGTGCACGACCTCCAGCCGAGGCAGCGCGACCACATCCGCACCATCAACGACGAGGTGACGGAGGTGTCCTCCGAAATAGAGCGGTTGAACCAGCTAATCACCGAGGCCAGTGAGCGCGCAGCGCTGACCATACAGGTGTCGGCCAGGAAGGTACCGGACGTGGCTAGAAAAAGAGATACGGAGTGAATCCGCTCGGCAAGCGCATAGTGGTCCTGGGCATGTTCTGGGTGTTCCTGGTGATGATCGTCACGCAAGTCTACGATAACGTCACGGGGCGCGGCATGCCCGCCACCCGAGCTTCAGCACCCACCCCCACCGCCTCCGCGCAGGTTGATGCCGTAATTCAGCAGATGGCCGACCTGCAAGCCTGTGTCGCCAATAACCCCGACAATCTCGATTGTATGCTCCAGCTTGCCAGCCTGTACTACGACCTGGAGCAATACCCGCAGGCGCAGACCGCCTTCGAGGCCGCCATCAAGCTCGACCCGCACAACGTGGGCGCGCTCGTCAAGCTGGCCGGTTCCTACATACGCCAGAACAAGTTCCCCGAGGCCGTGACTACGTTGGAGCAGGCGCTTGACCTTCAACCCGACAGCCCAGAACTGCACCTCTTACTCGGCCTGTCCTTGAGCAGGCTCGACCCGCCGCAGACCGACCAGGCAGTGGCCGAGTGGCGGCAGGTTATCTTGCTCGACCCGAACTCGGCCCTCGCGGACCAGGCCCGTCTGTACATCGAGGAGACGGGCCAGCAACCTTGATGGTTCGAGCGGGCTTGGCGGCATGGTTGCGCACCGTTTGCTTTCCAAAGTGCCTCCTTTGCGGTACAATGAAACTGACTGTAACGTGGCAGAAAGTGCCGGAAGCGCGCACTAATCTGCGGGATATTTGCGGATTTACGAGGAGGTAAACTGCGGTGGCAACCGTTGCTACACCACCCCAGGCCCAACCGGCCGCAGGTCCGGCTGCCAGGCCTAACTGGGTCCAGCGCAACCACTTCATTCTCCGGCGCCTTCACTCCTTGACCGGCATAGTGCCCATCGGCGGCTTCCTGCTCTTCCATTTCTACGAGAACGCTGCCATCTTCTATGGGGCCGAGGCTTACGACGAAATGTCGCATGACGCCAGGAGCATCCGCTTCATCGAAGTGATAGAGGTGCTGGTCGTCTTCCTTCCGCTCCTGTACCACGCCATCTACGGGCTGTTCATCGCAGGTTACGCGCGCAACAACACGATGACCTACAACTATTCGCGCAACAACCTGTTCATGTGGCAGCGGGCCACGGGTATCATCATCTTACTGTTCTTGATGTACCACATCTGGCACTTCCGCCTCACCCAGTTCTGGTTCGGGGAAGCCAACACCGCTAGCGTGATGACCACGTTAGCGTACGTGCCCACGCTGGTCTTCTACATAGTAGGCGTCGTGGCCTCGGCCTTCCACCTGGGGAACGGCATCTGGACCTTCCTGATAACCTGGGGCATCACGATAGGACAACGCGCCCAGCGAATATCCCAGATAGTCACCACGAGCCTGTCGATAGTCATAAGCCTGGTAGGCATAGCAATAGCCCTCGCCTTCGTCCAGATGGCCGGGGGGCCGCACTTTTGATTTGGGAATTGGGATTGCGGATTGCGGATTTAGTTGAACTCCTATCAAATCCTAAATCCGAAATCTCAATTCCCAAATGGAGGAACCATGGGTCCTAGAGTAATCGTCGTCGGGGGTGGTTTGGCCGGGCTGTCGGCTACCATCAAAATAGCGGAGTTGGGCGGCACGGTGGACCTGTTCTCGATTGTGCCAGTGCGCCGCTCGCATTCGGTGTGCGCGCAGGGGGGCATCAACGCCGCCGTGAACACCAAGGGCGAAGGCGACTCCCCGGAGATCCACTTCGACGACACGGTGTACGGCGGCGATTTCCTGGCGAACCAGTCCATCGTGAAGGACATGTGCGAGCGCGGGCCGGGCATCGTCTTCTTGCTGGACCGCATGGGCGTCATGTTCAACCGCACGCCGGAGGGCAATCTCGACTTCCGGCGCTTCGGTGGCACGCTGCACCACCGCACGGCCTACGCGGGCGCGACCACGGGTCAGCAACTGCTCTACGCGCTCGACGAGCAGGCGCGGCGGCAGGAGGTCGAGGGCCGCGTCACCAAGTACGAAAACTGGGAGTTCCTGTCCGCGGTGCTTGACGACGATGGTACCTGTAGGGGCATCGTCGCGCAGTACCTCCATTCGATGGAGATACGGGCCTTCAAGGCGGACGCGGTGATACTGGCTACGGGTGGGCCGGGCCTCATTTTCGGCAAGTCCACCAACTCGATGATAAACACCGGGAGCGCGGCGGCGGCGGTCTACCAGCAGGGGGCCTGGTACGCGAACGGCGAGTTCATCCAGGTGCACCCCACCGCCATACCAGGCGAGGACAAGCTGCGGCTCATGTCGGAGTCGATCCGGGGCGAGGGCGGGCGCGTGTGGACGTACAAGGACGGCAAGCCCTGGTACTTCCTCGAAGAGATGTACCCTGCCTACGGCAACCTCGTGCCCCGCGACATTGCCACCCGCGCCATATTCGACGTGTGCGTGCGGCAGAAGCTCGGCGTGGACGGCCAGAACCAGGTCTACCTCGACATATCGCACCTCGACCCGCACATGCTTGAGGTCAAGCTCGGCGGCGTGATTGACATCTACCGCAAGTTCGTGGGCGACGACCCTACGAAGGTGCCGATGCGTATATTCCCCGGCGTGCACTACTCTATGGGCGGCCTGTGGACTGACCAGCACACCGAGATGACCAACATCCCCGGCCTGTTCGCCTCGGGCGAGGTGGATTACCAGTATCACGGGGCCAACCGCTTGGGGGCCAACTCGCTGCTGTCGTGCATACACGGCGGACTGTACAGGGCGGGGCCTTCGGCGTACAAGTTCGCCAAGGGCATGGGCAAGTCCTCTGATGCAGTCGGTGAAGGGCCGTTCCAGCGGGAGGTTGCCCGCCAGCAGGACATCTACAACCAGCTTGTAGGCGCGTCCGGCAAGGAGAACCCCTTCTCGCTGTGGCTGGAGATGGGTTCGATGATGACCGACAACGTCACGGTGGTGCGCTACAACAACGAGTTGCAGGAGACCGACATCAAGCTACAGGAGCTGATGGAACGCTACCGCAACATCGGCATCCCGGACCGCTCGGGCTGGAGCAACCAATCGTTGTTGTTCGCCCGCCAACTCTGGAACATGCTTGTGCTCTCCCGAGTCATCACGCTGGGAGCGCTCAAGCGGGACGAGAGCCGGGGCGCGCACTACAAGCCCGACTTCCCCGACCGCAACGACGAACGCTTCCTCAAGACCACCGTAGCCCGCTTCATGGGACCGACCGCGGCCCCGGAACTCACCTACGAGGACGTGGATATCCAGTACATCAAGCCGAGACCCCGCCGCTACGACGTATCGAAGGGCGAGGGTGTGTCGGCTGCCGCGGCCCCCAAATCGCCCGAAGCCGCCTCTGCGGTAGCAGCGGCCACCCCAGGAGCCAACGGCCATACCGGAGACGGCGCGAAGGCGTCAGGTGTGGCAGTAGCGCAGGTGGAGAAGAGGAACTGAGGAGTAACACGTAACGCGTAACACGTAACATTTCGACCGCAATCGTTGCTGATGACAGTTACGAGTTACGTGTTACGCGTTACCTAATCGACACTAGCAACGGAGACTGAAATGCCAGAAGAGAAGTCAGGCGGCGAGAGGACGGTCCGGCTGCGTATCCTGCGGCAGGACAAGCCGAGCGCCCAGCCCGACGCCAACCGCCGATGGGAGGAGTTCGACATCCCGTGGCGGCCCAGCATGAACATCATAGGGTGCCTCATGGCGATCCAGCGCAACCCTGTGACCGCCGACGGCAAGCCGACCGACGCGGTGGTGTGGGAAAATAGCTGCCTGGAGGAGGTTTGCGGTGCGTGTACCATGCTCATCAACGGCAAGGTGCGGCAGTCGTGCTCGGCCCTGGTGGACAAGCTGGCGCAGCCAATCACGTTGGAGCCGCTGACTTCGTTCCCGGTGGTGCGCGACCTGATTGTGGACCGCACCCGCCTGTTCGAGGCGTTCAAGCGGGTGCAGGCCTGGGTGCCCATCGACGGCACTTACGACCTCGGACCCGGCCCCAGGATGAACGAGGAGGTGCGGCAGAAGTCGTACGTGCTGTCCACCTGCATCGCGTGCGCCTCGTGCATGGAGGCGTGCCCCAACTTCAACGAGCAGTCGCCCTTCATCGGCCCGGCAGCCATCAACCAGGCCCGCCTGCACAACAGCCACCCCACGGGCGGCATGCACTCGACGGCTCGCCTGGAGGCGCTGCTTGGTGAGGGCGGCATAGCCTACTGTGGCAACGACCAGAACTGCGTGCGAGTTTGCCCCAAGGGTATCCCGCTGACCGAATCCATTGCCGAGATGAACCGGCAGGTGAACCTTTACGCCATCAAGTCGCTGTTCACCAGGTAAGAATGGGGTGGTGCTAGTTTGCGCAGCATGCTCGAATGTGCTATAATCTCGTGATGTGTTCGGCGGGGCGTAGCGCAGCCCGGTAGCGCACTTGAATGGGGTTCAAGAGGTCCCGCGTTCGAATCGCGGCGCCCCGACCATCAGACTGAACACGAAAATGCCACCTTACAGGGTGGCATTTTGATTTCGTAGGGGTAGTTGACGGCAGTTTCGACAGCAATTGCTACTAAGGCGGCCTAGTCATCGTCCCTGGAATTCACTCCTGGAACGGCGTTCAGCGACTTCTTCACTTGGCGAATTCGAATGCTAGTAGTTCTGACTCCGCATGCACAGAATATTAGGCCAACAAGAGAAACGGCACACAGTAGCCAAGCAGTAGGTGTCATTGTGCTTCCTGTGGCTACGTTGACTAGCACACCCGTGGAAAGACCTGACAATAGTCCTGCCGCCGTCCAGAATTTCGCCTCGTCAGCGCGGTACTCTTCTAAACGGTGAAGGTCGGAGGCCGGGACCAATTGTATGGTCAGTGCTCCGGGTGGAGGCAGGCATACTCTCGCTGTAAGGTCACGTGATTTCTGCCGTGAGGACCTGCTCCTTCGTCGTGAGATCGTTTGCGGTTTGTAGTGGACCTTCTTTGCGGTAGGGCTTGAATTCATCTGCGCAATCCAATTGGGGTTTGAGTTTACACCAAGCATCTTAGAATTGAATAGCCATATTGGCTATATACTCATTGTAGACGGAGCCTGTGTAATCTGCTAGACTGCTTAGGTCTAGAGTTAGTATCTAACTTTCGAACTCATGTCTAGTAAACATCTAAGTGCGACTGGAGAGCATTGTAATGGAAGGCAATAACCTGCTACGTGCACGGGTGAAAGGATTAGAGCTCAGTCCTACCGCTCAGCGTATTACCCTGGACTATTCACTTGCTCATGTTTGGTTGGAAGTTCCAACTAGTCTGCGATTCATGGATCGTGGCGCAGATCTGTCGGGTAGTGAGAGACCACGCTTGGAATATCGCTGTAATGATCCATTTAGAAAAGTTGAACTAGTGGGTGAAGAAGTCGCAGACTGTTTCTGGTCTTTCCTCAATCTTTCAGAAGCGTCAGATCATAAGATACTCACCTACGCGCAGAGATTCGGCGTGTTACGAATAGGACCATATGGAAGTATTCGATCGCGTGATGGCCAACGAATGGATTACGGGACGGGCATCTATCGAGATGTTCAGTATCCGGTAACTTCGATGGATGGGTCCGAGTTGAGGATAGAGACAACTTCAGTGGAAGAGATAGATTATTGGTATATGGAGTCCACGCGAGACTGGAGAGCCTATTCCCGTATGTTGGGCTCGGCCCTCGTACTGGCAACTACTCTGTTGAACAGACAGAAGACTGCCTTAGAGGACTGGCAGAACATACTGGAGCCACAAGCGTCTGCCTCCGACCTGGGGGCAGTTGCGTGGCCCGGGGGAATGCTTGAATATAACCCTGCTCACGAGTGGCGCGGGGAGCATCCGCCGGACCATAATGCTAAACCTACTGATTTGCTAGGTGACGAGGCCTCGCAACTTTCTATATTTGAGGATTTCATTACCAGCCTAATGATTGCTGGAGGCTTGCTTCCACGGCTGTCATTACACGTCACGCCTAATGGTTTTCGACCGCAGGTCACCTTAGCTCCAGAACGACGTATACATGTAATGGGGGAAAGTGGATACCACCAACGCCTCGATCCACCCTATGCATCCGATTTGTTTAGCGTTCTGTGCGGTCAACTAGTCGCAATTTTAGTTTCAGCAAATGGAGTCGCCATTTGCGATGAGTGTAGCAGCATTTATCAGCCGAGTCGGCGACCACGTCCCGACAGACGTCATTACTGCCTGACCTGTCAGCAAGATGCTAATCTGGCGGCAAAACGGCGTTCGTACCATGCTAACAAGAGTAAATGGCCGTCAGTGGTAAGTCGTAAGCGCGCCGACGCGGTAGCAAAAGGGCCGTGAGTCTGGTTGGATTCGCCGAACTGCCAGGTTCAAGAGGTCCCGCGTTCGAATCGCGGCGCCCCGACACCAAAATAGGCACGAAAACGGCACGAGTGTTCTAATGCTCGTGCCGTTTGTGTTATACTGACGGCAGTTCCGACGGCAACTCCTACTGAGGGAAAAACCCTGATGCGGCTGTCCCCTGGAACAATCTACTAATCGTTAGCCCGCTTCAGGAGAATGTTATGCGACCCCTTCGGTATTCAATCAACATCACATTGGATGGTTGTTGCGATCATCGTGCAGGGCTTGCGGACGAGGAATTGCACCGTTACTGGGCTGAGAGCCTCGCGCGGGCCGATGCCCTCCTCTTTGGTCGGGTGACCTACGAAATGATGGAGGCGGCGTGGAGGCTAGCTCCTACGGGTATGAGGCCTGATGGGATGGCTGATTGGATGGAGCCCTTTGCACGGACGATCGACGCGGCAAAGAAGTACGTCGTTTCGAGCACTCTGGAGCGGGTGGATTGGAACGCGGAGCTCGTGCGCGGGGATCTTGGCAAGGCCGTTCAGCAGCTCAAGCGGGAGTCCGGTAAGGGACTGTTCGTAGGGGGCGTGCAGCTCCCGCTGGCGTTGGCGGAGATGGGACTGATCGATGAGTATGAGTTCGTAGTGCAGCCCAGGATAGCGGGCCACGGGCCGACGTTGTTCGCGGGTCTATCGAAGCATCTCGACTTGAGGCTCGTCAACCGGCTGGAGTTTGGCTCTGGGGCCGTGGCGATGCGGTATGAGCTGGTAAGGTAAGGGTAAGGACTGAAGCAGAAAACCTGTTGACCAATCTGCCGCGCCGACCATACAATGTAGAAACCGAGTACGGTCTCGCCCAGGATAGGCAGCAGGAAAGGAGACATACATGGAGCAGCAGAAGAGAGGCTTCCGCTCAATTGACGAGTATATCGCCACCTTCCCTGAACACATACAAGCCCTCCTTGAATCGCTACGAGCCACCATCAAGGCCGCTGCGCCTGGTGCGGAGGAGCGAATTAGCTATCAAATGCCCACCTTCGTGCTGAACGGCTACCTGGTCTACTTTGCCGCGTGGAAGAACCATATCGGGTTTTATCCGGCGTCGAGTGGGGTCCAGGAGACATTCAAGGCTGAGCTGTCCGGGTATGCCACCGAAAAAGGCACGGTAAGATTCCCCATCAACGAACCCCTTCCGCTGGAACTAATAAGCAAGATTGTTCAGTTCAGGGTTTCTGAGAACCTCTACAAGGCCAAGGTCAAGGCACGCAAGAACAAGGCATCAACTGGCACGTATGCCGGCGAACCGAAAACGGAAGAGGCCCGGAGTTAAGTACTCGGGGCCTCCTGGTTTGCTACTCACGACTGCCCGTGCCCGCGTCACCTCAGGGTGATTCCGGCCACCTTCCAGTCGTTACCGACCTGCGTGAGCACCATGTCAACGGTGCCCGTTTCGCCGTTCGTGTAGGTGGTTGTGCCGGAGAGGGTGCCCTGGGCGTTGTTGATGGCGCGAGAAGTGAAGCTCCAACCCGACAATTGCCTCTGGCCCAGCGCGGCTTCCAGGCCCTCGGCGTCGCCTGCTTCTTGCTGAAGCGCGGAGTCGGACAGCTCAAAGGCCCTGGTGTAGTCACCGTCGCGTAGGGCCGTCATGTAGGCTTCTCCTGCGTTGACTACGGGCTGCGTGGCGTTCATCACAGTGTTGAACAGCAATAAACCACCCACACCGCACAACAACAAGAGGGCCAGCATTATTGCACCGATGATGAGCAGGGGCGATCTTCGGCGGGGTGGGGGCGCAGCGGGCGGCATGCCGGGTGGTGGGCCGCCGGGCGGTGGCACGTAGCCCTGCGGGGGTTGCTGCGGGGGTTGCTGCGGGGGTTGCTGCGGTGTGTAGCCTTGCGGTGCCGATTGCGGCGGTTGTTGAGGCGGGGGTTGCTGCCCTGGGCCGGGTGGCGGTCCGTAACTACTCATTGACTATCAACTCCTCTTCATACAAGACATTAAGCCGGAGTCATGAGCGCCCTCCAGAGTGCGTCCCGGCCCCCGCCATATTAGCACTCGTGTCTGCCACTGTCAACAGGAGTTTAGATCATCGTTGCAGTGCCCCACTTGATTTTAGTATATTGGTTCGGCAGTCTGCGAAGCTTGAACAGGGTTCGTAGCTACCTCTTGATGACTCCCTCCAGGACCTCTTGGAAGGCCCACCCTGCATCAGAGTTCGTCATTGCCACAACCCCGTAGGCTCGCGTCCTTCTTCAAGCACCGAAACCTCGCGGGCGGTGTAGCCTTCATTGTCTACAGTGTGGCCGAACCTCTTGCTTGATCTGCCATCTTCGGTGAACATGCCAAGTCCAAGCTTTCCCCTATCGCCGGCTTTGGCCTCGGGTGTGAGCATCAACTGCATGGTTTCCATACCCAGGAGGGTACCTGCCTGGCCGGACAGTGCGCGGTGCAGATCGAGGCCAAGCACGCGCTCCTGCACGAGCCGGAGGACCGAGACCGCCGAGACCGCCTTGCTCACGGAACTGGCGTGGACAAAGATGGTGGGCATTACCGGCTCAGTAGTGCCTGTCTCACGCATGCCGAAGCCGTGCGCGAAGGCTACTTCGTCGCCTATCGCCACGGCCAGGCTGAGGCCCGCCACATTTTGCGGCAACTTTATCTCAGCAGCTATGCCCAAAGTGGCATAGCTGCTAATGATCTGCCAAAGAGGTTGTTTGCTCGCGGGCAGAATGTAATCGCACGAGCACGTCAGCTATCACCACTAGACCAGTGATTAAGGCGTCTGCGGCGACGTCCGGGCCGATGCGTGGCTTGTGTTGGGCATGCCTCGTGGGGAACCCTGGGAAGGACCCGGGCTTGCAGCGTTTCGAGCGAATACACGCCCATTGGTATCCACTTCACCTGTCCAGTAGAAGCCGATAGTCTCGTTGTACAGGTAAACTGTGTAGGAGGTGGAGTACCCTGGTGGCAGTCCCACAGCATACCTCACCTCGGCGATCCAGGCGTAGCGGTTGGCGGTCAACTGGCGGACGTCCGTGCCAACAGGCCCAGGTGCAGGCGCAGGCGGCCCGTCAGGCAGACGCGGGTCGATCATGTGTACCTGCCACGGGGTGGTTGCGGAAGGTAAGGTCCCTCTGTGTTGCCGCCGGAGATGATTGTACACCGCGTTCCAGGCACCCACGGGGTCTTGCGCCTGGAGGGTAGTTACTCGCCCAGCCCTCGTAACCTCTCCGATCCAAGAGAAGCCAAGCGGGTCATTCGTCACGGTAACTCCATAGGTAGAAGCGGGCAAGCTAGGGTACGATATCTTGACATTCCAATCTTTGTCAAAGGCGTAGGCGGTCCACGACTCCTGCTCTGTCTGCACTTGACCGGCAGCCTTCCGCGGGGCGGTTGCCGCTGGTGGCCTGTTCACAGGGTAACGCTTCTGGACATGGGCCAGGGCCACCCTCAGGACATCTTCAACGGTCCCTACCTGGCTGCTTACCAGCCCGCTGACGCGCGGGACCGAGGCGTACAGGGCTCCGGTCGACGTCGCACTTGGTTGGGCTCGGGCTATCGTCGCTCCAGGCGCAGCCACGGCGAGGAGAGTTAAGCCGCTTAGGATAATGCCGAGTCCACGAACAAATGCTTTCTTCATATACGTGCTCCCTCCTGGGCATGGTAAGGCACCCGCCCGGCTATAGACTTTCACCAACAATAAACCGTCCGATGGTAAATCTATTATATCCTTATTGTCAATACCCCTAACGCGAACCCACGGCGGAGGCGGGGTCTCACAGGTCCGGCTGGCGACACAAGAACCGGGGAGTGCATAGGGTGAATTGTAGCTCGTCAAGTGCTTTGAATACTTCGTTTCTTGAACTGCCTTGATGGACGTAACCCCCTGGTGATACCTCGCTCAACCCGCAATGTCATGCTGCATAGGTGCCGCCAGTTGTCGCAGCTTTGAATTTGCATCAGCCCTGCGTTCAAACCAGGCCCGGCTTGCGTCCGGGCACTATTGGCAGTAGAATGAGGAAACGTCCCATGCGAGGTGTCTCATGGAGATAAATCTTGGCGATGAAAGAATCATAGAAGTAGTCTCGCCCTACTCGCCTGGCGAAGTCCACGAGCGGATGATAGGCAAGAAGATGGACGCGTTCGGCACGGTCGCCAAGCTGATGCAGCGCCCGAAGTGGGACGAGATCGTGATCAGCGGCAGCCAGGTGCGCTATGAACCGTTCTGGTACGGCTCTGCCCTGGCGCGATACAGCTACGACCGCCGGCACCGCTACATCGTGGAAGTGGCCCCGGAGGTGCAGACCGTGACGGTACACGGCGAGGAGCACCCGGTCCGCCGCGACAGGGCACCCAATTTCAGCCTCGAAGCAGTGGAACACTGCATCGAAGAGGTCCGGCGCGAGCTGATGATCGACCCGGTGCGCGGCGAGGACCGCGACTACAGCAAGTACACCGCCGCCCCAAACAAGCGCGAGGTGCCGTCCCTGGAGGCGTTGGAGCAGACCGGCGCGGTGGTCGTGCCGCCGGAGGTGCGTAGCTCGTTCCTGGTGCGCCGCCTCATCCAGAGCCTGGTGAAGACCTTCCAGGCCGACATGGTAAACGAAGAGCGTATCGACATCGACTACATCTACCTCTACTTTCGGCCGGTGTACGCCTTCGAGTTCCACTGGGTCACGCGAGACAAGCGTGCCGTGTGGGAGTTCGACGCGGTTACGGGAGAGACTCGCACCGAGGGCGGCCAGATCAAGAAGCAAGTGACGGCCGTACTGGAAAATGATGCCCTGTTCGATGTAGGCAGCGACGCTATAGGCACGCTCGTACCAGGAGCGGGCGTTGCGGTAAAGCTGGGCCGGATCGCGGCACGCAAGGCTCTGAAATAACTAGAAGCTAGCTCAAGAACAACATTGTCGAACATAAGCACCAAAGTCTCTTCTTTGTCATTTCGAACGGAGTGAGAAATCTCGTCCTCCACGCAGGTGTGGCTCTTTACTTACGAGACTCTGTGCCATAGGAAAGGTGTTACTTGGGTGCTGAAGGACGAGATTTCTCACTCCGTTCGAAATGACAAGGTGGGGCCACTTGCTCATATTCCATCCTGCCATCATTGAGGTAGTGTCTAACGGCGCATCGGACTCATAACGGCGACAAGCTCAGTCAGTAGTAGAGGCGGACCAGACATAAATTTGTCTGGTCCGCCTGTCTGTTACCGGGTCGCAGGATTGGAGTAGTTTGACGCGGCGAGGCTACGGTGGGTATACTCAGGGGCGTTCCGGTGACATGGCGCTGTGGCATGCTCGGGCGCAGCCGGCGAGGGCGGGTGGGTTACACCGGCGAGTTCCACGTCTACAAGCACAAGCCAAACCGGGCGAATGGACCAGGCAGCGGTACTTTTGGTCCATTTTTGTATTAGCCGCGCCGCACCCCTGGCCGTTGGGTGCATCTCGGCGTACTCTGTTGTTCAGCAAGGAAGGGAGAGGGAGCATGTTAGGTAAGCTAAAGGGCGACGGCAGCAAAGGCCGCTGGCGACTGTTCATCATAAGCACGTCGCTGTTGGCGGTATGGGCCTGCGCTATGCTGGTCCAGTGGCAGTCGGCACCGGGCAGGACCGAGACGGGCAGTGCCTCGGTAGACCCCAACGCCTACGCCCCAGGAGGACAGCCGGGCGAGAGCGGACACCTGCTCAGCATGGAGGAATACTGGCACGCTCGCATCAGTTATCCGACCGGCAAGGTCGATACCAGGTGGCTACTGGAGGCCGCGAAGCAAGACAAGCTGGTCGCCAACCGCGTGCCGGGCGGTACCCATACGTACAAGAGAAGCGGCACCGGCCCGAACGCTCCACAAAGCCCGCTCTCGCTGAGCACCACAAGCTGGACTTCCCTCGGACCCAAGCCGTTACAAAGCAACGGGTGCCAGGGCTGCTACGCCTATGGCAAGGTCTCAGGGCGCGTGAACGACATTGAGGTTGACCCCCTGGTACCCACCACGGCTTATATAGCCACGGTAGGTGGTGGCGTGTGGAAGACCACCAATTGTTGCAGTGCTGCCACCGTATGGCAGCCTATGACCGACGATCCCCTGCTCAATACCGCTGCGGTGGACGATCTTTCACTTGATCCTAATAACCCGAGCACCGTCTACGCTGGCACCGGAGACCTGAACTTCGGCTCCTTCTCTATGGGCAGCGTGGGCATCTACAAGTCCACCGACTCCGGGAACACCTGGAATGTGAAGGGCGCTGACGTGTTCGGCCCAGCATACCCGAACGCGGGCAACGGCTTCCCCCAGTACAACGCAATCGGCAAGGTAGAGGCAGACCCCAACAATAGCAACATTGTGGTGGCAGGCACTAAAACCGGCGTCTACTTCTCCTACAACGGCGGTGACACCTGGACCGGCCCTTGCGTCACCAACAGCTTCTCTAACCAGCGTCAGGACGTTACGGGCCTGATACTCAGCGACTCCGGCAGTCTCACCACCATGTACGTGGCAGTAGGGGCGCGCGGCTACAGCACGACTGTACAGAGCAATCTGGCTGATAACGGGGCTAATGGTATCTACACTTCCACTGTGCCGACCAGCGGTTGCCCGGCAAACTGGAACGCGGTTACCGTGCAAGCTAGCGGCTGGCCTACGGGTACCGCCAGCGGTATCCCCGTTTACCAGGCGAACGGAAACACCCTGGGCCGCATCGACATCGCCATAGCCCCGAGCAACCCCAACTACGTGTACGCCGTCGTCCAGGCCATCGGCACCTACCAGGGTGGCGTAAAGGGCGTGTGGCGCACCACCGACGCTGGCGCTACATGGGAGCAGCGTGCGGGCCTTGGGAACAATGCCACCGACTGGGCCGGTTGTGACCGTACTGGCGCGCAGAGTTGGTATAACCAGCACATCGAAGTTGATCCCAACAATCCGGACGTGGTAGTTGTCGACGCGATAGATATCTTCAAGTCGAACAACGGCGCTGACACGTTTACCAACATTTCCTGTGGCTACACGCAGAACACAACCAAGCAGGTGCACGTGGACCAGCACGCCCTCGAGTACCTGCCCGGCTCCTCGACCAGTATGCTGGCGGGTAACGATGGCGGCATGTATGTCAGCCACAACATGACGATCAGCCCCACTACCGCCATCAGCTTTACCCAGCTCAACGACACCCTGAACACCATCGAGTTCTACTCCGGCGACATTACGGCCAACTTTGCCATTAGCGACACGCCGGCCATCAACGCGGGTTCCCAGGACAACGGCTCGATGGTCTACAGGTGGAGCGGCGGCAACGTTGGCCCGGCTATGTGGCAGGTCCAGCGTGGCGGCGACGGCATGTACGCCCGGATTGAGCCAATGCAGGAGCAGCGTTGGTACCAGGAGAGCCAGAACGGCAATCTATTTGTCTCTGTCACCGGGCCTAACGGCACGTACGCTCCCGTCACGGGCCCCTGGAATACGACCGATACTCCTCGCGTGAGTTTCGTGTTCCCTTATGAGTTGTACAAGTACGACTGCCCTCAAACAGGTTGCACCCACCTTATTGCCGGTAGCTACCGCGTCTGGGAGAGCGTCACGGGCGGCCTCAACACGGCAAGCTGGTACCCCAACAGCCCCGACCTTACCAAGAACACGCTGGAGAACCGCTCGTTCATCAATCAGCTTAGCTACTCGGTATCGTTGTCCACAACGGCAATAGCCGGCACTAATGACGGCAACGTCTGGTATGGCTTCAACCTGGGACTTGGCGCGCCCGACAGTGCGACATGGTACAACGTGACGGAGGGTAACGCCGTGCTGCCCAACCGTCCCATCCTGGACGTAACAACCGATCCGATCAACCCGTTGATGGGCTATGCGGCTGTGGGCGGCTTCGACCAGAACACGCCTTCGCAGCCGGGGCACGTCTTCCGCGTCACCTGCTCGGCCACCCCCAACTGCCTCACTATCACCTGGGAGAACAAGACAGGCAACCTGCCTAATATCCCGGTGGACTCGATACTGGCTAACCCCAACTACCGCAAGCAGGTGTTCGCGGGCACGGACTGGGGCTTCTATTTCACGGATGACATTGACGCCGTTTCGCCGGTCTGGTATCGGTTCAACAACAGCATGCCCAACGTCATGATCTGGGACATGGCGATTGATAAGGGCTTTACCACGATAGCGGTGTTCACCCGTGGGCGCGGTGCTTACGTGTGGCCGCTGCCGTCGGGACCCCTGGGCGGTCCGATTCCCACTCCGACCACGACCTCTACGGCGGCTGCGACTGGGACTTCCTCAGCTACAGGCACGGCGGTTCCGTCGAGCACCAGAACGGCTACCGCTACATCTGTACCTACAGCCTGCATGATAGAGTTCCAGGATGTGCCACCCTCTGAAGAGGAAAGCTCCTTCTACCCCTATGTCAGGTGTCTTGCCTGTAAGGGCGTGTTGGGCGGCTATCCTTGCGGAGGCACCAACCCTCAGACCGGCACTGCCGAGCCTTGCGGCACGAGTGGCAACGCCTACTTCCGCCCAGGCAACAACATCACCAGGGGGCAGATAGCCAAGATAGTATCCAATGCGGCGGGCTTCGATGAGGAGGTTGACGGCCAGTCGTTCGCGGACGTACCACCCTCCGATGAGCCTTCGTCGTTCTACGTGTACGTCGAGCGGCTGTCTGCTCGGAACGTAATGGGCGGTTATGCTTGTGAAGCTTCAGAAGATGAGCCGTGCGACGATCAGAACAGGCCCTACTTCCGGCCCTCCGCCAACGCCACGCGCGCCCAGCTTGCCAAGATAGTCTCTAACGCGGCAGGGTTCGTGAACGAGGTTGAGGGACAGACCTTCGCTGACGTACCACCTCCCGCGGAGGAGAACGATCCATCCTCCTTCTACCTGTACGTAGAGCGGCTCGCTCAGCGTGGGGTGATGGGCGGGTACCCGTGTGGTAGCGGCACCGGCGCTGAGCCATGCGATGACGAGGAGCGGCCATACTTCAGGCCATCGAACCTCGTCACCAGGGCGCAGGCGGCCAAGATAGTAGCTAACACCTTCTATCCCGATTGCCAGACGCCAGGTCGCGCCAAGTAGCATCAAGTAGCATCAAGGAGTTAGCTGTGGAACAGGACCGCCGGTTGGCGGTCCTGTTCACTTTCTGCCGTGGTGCGCGTTCTACTTGCGGTAAGTACGGCCCTTCCAACCCACGCCACGACCGGAAAGCACCCTAACGAGTGAGTAAAGCAGCATGGCGTTGCCCAACGCCACGGACAAAGGATAAGTTGCGGCGTACCTGAGCGGCACACCCATCTGCCGGCACACCGCCGCCCGCAGGAGCATCATGGGGAAGAGTTGCAGTGAAGCGTTACGCAGGCGCGTGCGCCCCTGGTGGGACTCGCTAGCCGCGGTGGTTCGTATGAGGTCTACAATCGGGGCGAAGGCATAGAACGTCAGCGAGAGAGCGACCAGCAGCGCGCGTCGAGCATCGTTGCCGGTGGCCCAGAAGAGCGTCTTGGAGTAGCCGCGCCACATACTGCCAAAAGAGTCATAGACGTTCGTATTGACGAGTCTGCGACCGTATTCCAATCGGATGGTCGCTCCTGCCGCCTTGCTGGCAGCGGCCAGTGCCCGGTCTTCCGCGACATCGGCCCTCACGGCGTCTATAGCACCTACTTCTCGGTAGAGTTGTGGCCGCACCAGGATGAACTGCCCGTTCGCGGCGGCACTCTGGCCCCTGCCGTTCACCGCGTCCATGGAGCCGACCAGGAGCGTGTAAAGCTCGCCCACCTGCGGCACTATGAGGCGGTCCCAGAAGCTTTCCAGACGCATACCCGTAATCAGGCTGAGCAGGTCTGCCTTGATCGCTTCCGCGTGCTGTACGACCGAGGAGAGCATGAAAGGGTGATGGCGGGTGTCGGCGTCAACGAACAGGAGCCAGTCCGCACCTCCAGCTTGCCGCGCGCCCGTCCACAGGGCATGGTTCTTGCCGGTCCAGCCTTCAGGTAGGGATGGAGCCTCGACCACTCGCAGGAGTGAGTAACAAGCGGCCCAGTTCCGCGCCAGAGTGGCCGTCGCGTCGGTGGAGCCATCGTCAACCACCGTAATCCGGTACCGCTCGTGCGGGTAGTCCTGGCGCAGCAGAGTTTGCAGCAACTGGAGGATATTGGCTTCTTCGTTGCGAGCAGGTACTAAAACTTCTATGAGAGGGGCCGCCGTGCCATCTTTCCACGGGCGCGGCTCGATCTCGCGATTCCTAAGCACGTTGGCCGACAGCCCGACGGCCACCGATGCCGTTATGCCGTTGATGATGAGCGCGCGCAACTCGTGGAGCTGTAGCCGTTTGGTTTTCATGTTATTGAGTGTACTTGTGTAGCATAATACGGGCAAATGAGAACGACAGATGCCGCCGATTGACAAAGCCGAACGCCGCGACCGCAAGCGGGACAAGGACCGCAACTCGAAGTACCTGGGGGTGCGGTACAACGCCGTGCGCGCGGGGCAGTCCCTCGCCAACTTCGAGGCAGAGCGCAAAACCAGCGTGGAGGGGAAGGCTCCCAAGCGTCGCAAGCCCAAGAAGTGACCGGCAAAGCAGCACGACCTCTTGCATTTATAGAACATTAGTGCTATCATGGGCACATATCCCACAAGAAAGAGGAAGTTGCAATGTCGGAAGCTTTCAACGAGACGGAAGGTGCGGAGAGCAGAGGGCTGGCACCAATCTCCGCGGGGCAGGTAGCCGCCGGGAGCGATAGGCACAAGCTGTTCATGCAGACCCTCAACGAGGCGCAGGTAGACTTCCTGTTGCAGCGCACGCCCAGGCACGAGATCAAGTACCGGCAGGGGCGAGGCGGCCTGCAATTTGCTTACGTCGAACATGGCTACGTTACCGAGCGGCTCAACATGGTCTTCGGCTTCAACTGGGATTTCGAGGTGGTGGACAAGCAGATCCTGGAAGACGAGGTAATTGTCGAGGCCAAGCTTACGGTGCGCACGCCCGGCGGGCAGACTATCGTCAAGACCCAGTTCGGTGGTGCCGATATCAAGCGGCACGCCTCGGGCAACAAGAACGGCAGGCCACTCTCGATAGCGGACGATTTCAAGGCAGCAGCTTCCGATGCCCTGAAGAAGTGCGCGTCACTGCTGGGGGTTGGCCTGGACCTGTACGGCCGCGACCGCCCGGAGGAGACCGAGCAGGCTGAGGCACAGAAGCCGGAAGATGGCGGCAAAATCATCGACGTTGGGCACGCGATAGGGAGCATGGACCCCGGGCGCGCGGGCATGTCCACCGATACTCAGGTGCGCGAGATTGTGCGGCTCACCGCCAAGGCAGGCATGGAGATGCAGGAGCTACTGGGCAGATTGGAAGTTGCCACCCTGGACGAGCTAACGGAGGCCAAGGCGGAGCGCGTCATCAACAGGCTGCGCCAGATGACCACAAAGTCGCGCTCGGCCCAGGCCTCGTAGGGCTTGCTTTTCTATGTTTTTTACGCTTGTCCACGCGTAGCCTCGGTGATATAATACTCGCAACTGCCAACCCAAGCATGGGGCAGCACAGGCTCGACCGGCCACGGGCAAGACCCGGCCGTTTGAGCGTTAAACTTCTCAGAGGAGGGGTTCAACCTTGACAGCGCCCAGCAAGGCAGTTAACGAAAGGCCCAGGAAGGCAAGAGAAGGGGGGGAGCGCAGGCGCGTTCGCAGATTCCCGCGCCCGGTTACGATTGCGATTGCCGCCGCCGTTACGCTCGGCAGCATCGCCCTTATGGTGTACGCTTTCCTGGTCGTTTGGAAGCCCACCAACATCAGCTTGCCGCACCGGGAAGAAACGCACCCTAGCTCGCCATACGCCACCGGGCTGAAGGTAGAAAACAACGGCCCGGCGCGCAGGGACGCTGAAAACGAGCAGTGGGTTATTCCGCTCAAGGCCACCAACAACGTGATGATGCCTCCGCGCGTGGAAGGTACCCCACCCGTGGCGACGCCGGAGCCTGTGGCGGTCACCGTAAAGGCCGCCACCGTAAAGGTCGAGCTATACGGCACGTCAGTGGAAAAGCCGGACCGTCACCTGCTGGGGATTGGCTACGGTGGATTTAGCGCCACGGAGGGGCTTGCGCCGGGTGCCTCCATTACGTTCGAGGTGCCTGTAGCCGCCTTCACGGACGCTGAGTTCGAGGAAGCCACCGTCACCGACTACGCGGCCCACGCGGACCTTCTCTCGACGGACCAAGACCCGGTATCCGGCGCGGTAGAGCAGCCACCCGCAGCGGTCACACCGTCGATTATTCCCCTTGCCACCACCACACGCGGCACAACCAGCCCCTAGTTCCGAGGTTAGCCCGGCCCACTCAGGCCGGGCTAATTTTGCTTTAATGCTATCTTCAAAGGAGAAGAGAGTTGTTACGACAAGCCTTCTTATCGCTATCTAACAGCCAGGACTTGCAAAACGTCGCCTTGAACAACGGGGCGGCGCGCAAATTTGCCTTGCGATTCGTGGCGGGGGAGACGCTGGAGCAGGCGGTGCAGGCGATAGCCACTTTGAACGCGCGCGGCTGCAAGGCCACGTTCGACCACCTGGGCGAGAATATCTGCAACGCTGACGAGGCCCGACAGGCCTCCTCCAGCTACATGGACATACTGGAAGCTATCGCCCGGCACAGGCTCGACTCCAACGTGTCGCTCAAGCTGACGCAAATGGGGCTGGACATAGACGAGGGGCTTTGTTACGACAACCTAGCGCAGATTTGCACGCGGGCGCGAGAGCTGAATAACTTCGTGCGGATCGATATGGAAAGCTCGGCCTACACGGAGCGCACACTCGACATCTTCCGCAGGCTCTGGCACAAGGGGGGCTTCCGCAACGTGGGGGTGGTGCTGCAAGCCTATCTCTACCGCACCGAGGCCGACGTGCGCGAGATGAACAAACTGGGGGCGCGGGTCCGGCTTTGCAAGGGGGCGTACAACGAGCCTTCCGAAGTGGCTTTCCCCCGCAAGGAAGATGTTGACATAAACTACGCTAGATTAGCCCGGTTGCTCGTCACGGAAGGCAACTACCCAGGTATCGCCACGCACGACGAGCGGCTCATACAGCACGTCAGGCGGTACGCGGCCAAGAAGGGTATACCGCCCTCGAAGTTCGAGTTCCAGATGCTTTACGGAGTGCGGCGCAGTTTGCAGTTGGATCTGGTCAAGCAGGGGTACAACATGCGGGTGTACGTGCCCTACGGGCAGGAATGGTACCCCTACTTCATGCGCAGGCTGGCGGAGAGGCCGGCAAACGTGGTATTCGTAGTAGGCAATCTCCTCAAGAGCTAGATCACCAGGGAGCAGCGTTATACATGGGTGACGCCATAGACAAGGGCGGCGCGACGAGCGACACAGAACAACAGCAGACGCCAGAAGACGCACCTCCAGGGGAGAACGGCGCGACGAGCGCGGGGCTGCAAGCCCCGGACGTTTCTGTACCCGCCGAGGGGAACCCGAACGGGCTGAACGGCGGCGAGACAGGCAGAAGGCACCAGCGCCGCATTGTCGGTGTGTCACCTGAGCCTGGCAGCGCGGTGCCTGTGATTGCTCCCACAGCGAATCCCGAGCCGTCTACTACGAACGTCGACTCCGCGGCCCCGGTTATGTTGCGGGAGCCTGGCAACCGGACGAACGAAGCGGACCAGCACTACCTGCGCCAGGAGGAGCGCGTGAAGGGCAGTCACCCCGGCGACCAGATAATCAAGTACAGCCGCACGAGCGGACCCTTCAAGCGCACCAGGGGCATGCTGGTAGCTTCGCTGGAGACGGAAGCCCCCCGCACCCCGCTCGGCCGGGCGTTCGCCGGCGTCAAGCGCGTCTTCATTGGCAAGCCGCTCAGCACGGAAGCCGCTATCCACGAACGCCTGACCAACGTCAAGGCCCTGGCGATCCTTTCCTCCGACCCGCTTTCCTCCGTGGCTTATGCCACCGAGGAAATACTGCGCATCCTTATCGTGGCCGGGACGGGGGCGCTGTGGGTTGCCATGCCGGTCGTGCTCGCCATCACCGTGCTGATGATGATCGTGGTCAGTTCCTACCGGCAGACTATCGCTGCCTACCCGCGAGGTGGCGGCACCTATATCGTAGCAAAGGACAACCTGGGCACGCTGGCCGGGCTTACCGCCGCGTCCTCTATCCTCATAGGCTATATCCTGACGGTGGCCGTGAGCGTAGCGGCGGGCGTAGCAGCTATTTACTCGCTCTACCCGGAACTCAGGGAGCAGCGCGTCCCGATATGCATCGGCATCATTATCTTTGTGACCCTGACCAACCTGCGCGGCGTGCGCGAGGCGGGCAATATTTTCGCCGTGCCTACGTACCTCTTCATCGTGGGCATGCTCGGCATGATAGTCTACGGTCTGCTCCGGCTCTTTTTCGAGATCGGCGGCCCCATGGTATACGAGGCCACAGGCCCCGAAGCCCTGCCGGAAGGCACTGCTGAGAGCCTGGGCTTATTGCTCTTGTTGCGGGCGTTCACACAGGGTTCCGCAGCGCTGACGGGCGTGGAGGCTATCGCGGACGGTGTGCCTGCCTTCAAGCCTCCAGAGGCCGCGAATGCCCGCAAAACGCTGCTCTTGATGGCGGCCATCGCCATAACGATGTTCATAGGCATCACTTTTCTCGCGGTGCAATTGAAGATCATCCCTAACGAACACGAGACAGTAGTTTCACAGATTGCTCGCACGGTGTTCGGTACGGGTGGCCTGTGGTTCTTCATCCAGATAGCCACGGCCCTGATCCTGGTGCTGGCCGCCAATACCGCCTATGCCGACTTCCCGCGCCTCTCGTACTTCATGGCCCGCGACAAGTTCATGCCGCACCAGTACTCGTTCCGGGGCGACAGGCTGGCCTTCTCCTGGGGCATCGTGACGCTGGCAGTGCTGGCGTCGGTGCTCGTGGTCGTTTACAACGGCGACACCTCATCGCTCATCCCCCTGTACGCGGTGGGCGTGTTCGGGGCCTTCACGATGTCACAGAGCGGCATGGTCGTGCGCTGGTGGAAGACTCGGCCGGCCGGCTGGCAGCGCAACTTCCTGATGAACCTGGTGGGCGCTACCACTACGTTTATTGTGCTGGCGGTAGCGGTGTTCACGAAGCTAGACCGGGGCACATGGATTGTGGCTATTCTGATACCGCTGATGCTAGGGCTGTTCATGGCGATCAACAGGCACTATGCACGCGTGTCGCGTGAAGTAGCCGCCGTGGAAGCAGTACCCTATACCGCGTACAAGCACACGTTCATTGTGCCGGTGTCGAGCCTCAACCAGGTATCGCTGGCCGCGCTGGCCTACGCACGCTCGCTGAACAAGAACGTCACGGCGGTACATATAGTGGAGGGCGAAGACACGGAGGAGGCGGAACGCTTCCGCGAGGAATGGTTGCGGCTGCTGCCGGATACCGATATCAACCTCGTGATAATCGAGTCGCCGTACCGCTCGCTGGTCGGACCGCTTCTGCACTATATCGACGCGCGCGACCGCCAAATACCAGACGACACGATTACAATCGTGCTGCCGGAGGTGTTGCCGGCGCGTTTCTGGGAGTACCTGCTACACAACCAGAGCGCGCTCCGGCTGAAAGCGGCGTTGCTTTTCCGCTCGAACACGGTCGTGACCGACATGCCCTACATCCTGGGGAACAAGCACGGAGGCGTCCGGCGCTCCAGGGTGGCATCGCTGCCATGGGGCGCGATAATGGCCCTGGTGATACTCCTCGGGGCGCTGTACCTGCTGTTCTTCCCGAGGTAAGGCCGATGCGGCCTAGCGTTTGGGCCTGAAGCCGGGTCCGGGCAGTATGCCGAAAGTGTGCAGGAAGTTGCGGGCAATCAGCGCCTCGCCCTGCGGGTTGACGCGCCCCTGCGCGTCGGTAAGTGACACCGACTGCTTGTAGTTAGCTGCCCTATCCAGCACATCACGAAACGCCCTCTCAACCTCCACCAATGCGGCACCGCTGCCTTCCGCCACGTCCCTGATAGCCTTGCTGTAGGCGCGTAACGTGAGGTTTAAGGGGCTTGTAAGGTCGCTGCCCAGCAGTACGGTGGTGAAGAGGATTGGGCGGATGCCCGCTCCTTGCAACATGGTGAGGGCCTCGGCCAAGTCGCTCGTGAAGGTGGCGAGGCGTTCCAGGCGTGGTTCAGGGTCTCTGCCCACGTCGGACTGGGGGCCGAGCTCGTAGGGTCTTGCCCGGTACTCCGGCCCAAGCGTGGCGTCCGGCCCCTCTTCGGCCTGCGACTTGCGCCTCACGTACTCCTCGTGCCTTGCCCTTGTATCCGGTTCGCGCAGTACGTCGGTGAGACCGAGGTTGATAGCCAACCAGTCCGGCCGGGACGAAAGCAGGACTTCCATGAGCTTCTGCGAGCGCAGGGCAGAAGCAGTCTGGCCCTTCGTGCCCGCTGTGATGAGGTTGAGGCGCAACTGGGGGTAGAACCGCGCTATCACCTCGCGCACCACGCGTACGAACCCAGGCTCATCGGGGGAGGTATGGTCGCCCAGGAAGATAACCGTCTGACCCGGTTCCAGGCGAAATTTAGGTTCCTGCGCGGGGGGAAGGTTGGACACCTGGCTACTGGATGTTGCCGGTGAACTCCGCCTGGAGCACGGCGCGGTCCGGGGCCGGGTCGCCAATAAGGAAGAGCGTAACGCCAGCGTGGTCCTGGGACATGGCGGTGGTCACCGTAAACTGGCCGTCTTCGGTAGGCGGTCCGTTAGCGACCCGTTCCGCGCGATTGACCTCGAACTCAAATACCTGGCCGGTGTTCATGGTCAGGCGCAGCATGTCGCCGGGCTTGGAGGCGGTGAAGAGGGTTAGATTCTCCTCGGAGTAGGGCACGTACAACACGTGATTGGCAACTGTGCCCTCGATCCAGGTGGCTGTCGCCGGGTCAGTCGAAGGCTCCCAGTCGGGCAGCAGCGTGTCGCCCGCCGCAACCACAAACGTTGTGCCGGCGAAGTTCAACTCCACCGGCACTCTGGCGACTATTCCCCTCTGGCCCGCGTCGGCCACCGCCGTCTGGGTGGGGCTTAGCCTGTCCCCCGGACTGAGCGTTGCGGTCGCCCCTGCTGAGGTGGCCGTGGCCGCGCTGGTGGGAGCCGTGGTGCGGGTGGGAGCCAGAGCCGTTGTGGCGGTGCTGTCCACGAGTGCGAGTGTGGTCGGTGTGGTCTCTGGCAGCGCACCTTCCCCGTCGTGCGCCGGCTCGGTCTGCTCGGTTTCTGGCCCCGCGGCCGGGCGGTAGGCAAAAGCGTTCATGATCGGACCCGAAACCAGTAGCAACACCAGCAACAGGATCAGCGCAGGCAGCACCAACTGTCGCCAAGTCGTGGGGACGAGGGTTGACACGTCCGAGGTGTCCGCGCCATGCCCGCCATGCCCGCCGTGTGCGTCTCCCGCGCCATGAGCATCGTGTGAGGCATGAGCATCCTGCGCGTCATGATCGTCATGGTCGCCGTGCGTGTCGGGAGCCGGTCCCTGGGCGTCGTATGTGGAGTGCCCGGTGGTGGACACGTCGCCCTGGGCTGCGCGGTCGGGCGGTGTAGAGGTCGTATGGGGATCGCGTTGAGTATCGTCCTGTGCCATGGCGTGTCAAGCCTCGCGTATTGTCATTTTGGGCTACTTAGGGCACCCGCTCCGGCAGGCTCACCTTGGGCAGCCAGATGGAATGTAACTCGCGCTCTGGGAAGCGGGTCAGTGGCATGTCGATGCCCAGGTACGGGATGACTATTCGCTGCTCACTCGTCGGGAGGGTAGTCCTACCGGAACCGCTCTCTTCCGTTACCACATTGCCCAGCGCGATGTTGCGAGCGTCTTTGCCGACGAAGTAGATGTTCATCCCCCTGATGCCTTCGCCTGCGTCAAAGCGGTCGTTGAGGTTGCGGTCGTAGAACACCCTGAAGAGCATCGGCGCATATTCCGTGCCAAGCTGTTGAGCCTGCACCTCCCTGGGCGCTTCTCTACCTGCCGGGGCTTGCTCGATCACACTGGTGGGAAGCACGATCACTTTTCCGGTGTTCGGTACCCCCGGTACAACCACGTCGCCTGCAGTCGGCTCTGCCTCTATCGTGGGCACGGGTATAGTCTCAGGCTCAGTCGTGGCGGTAGGGGGCGCGCTGGCGACCGTCGGCTGCTGCGTAGACTGGGGCGGCGGTACGGCCCGTGTAGGCTCGTTCAAGGCGGGCGTGGGCTGCGTACCCTCTCGCGTTGGCGAAGACAATGGCGGGTTGGTCGGTGCGGTCTGCTGAGTCGGCTGGACGACGGTGGTCGGTATCGTATCGGCCGCCGCGGTCGGGCTGCCGGCAGGTGCCGCCACGCCGGTAGCAGTGCCTGGAGGCTGGGGCACGCCGGCCGCTACGTCAAGTCTTATCTCGTAAGTCTGCTCGGAACCACCCAGGTCGCCAGCGTTCTTGATTTGCACGAAGTAGAAGGCGTCGGCCAGCGGGTAGAAATCAATCCGTGAGGAGACGCCCTCGCCGCCGCCGTCGTCATCGTAGCCGAGTATCTTGCCTTCCCCGTCGAACACCCACATGTAGGTATCGACACCCATTCCGAGGTTCAAGGTGCGTATGGTATAGACCTTACCGGGGCGAGCGTAGAAGCGTATCCAGTCGGCGTCGCCCACGGGGCAGATGCTATGCCTCTGCGTGCTGCTGATGTACATCAGCTTGGCGGTCTCCATCAGACCGTCAGGCTCGAAGGCGTCGTGACACTGGCCGGGAGTGGGCGTGGGGCTGAACGGGTTGGGGGTGGTCGAGGCGGTCGAAGTCGCGGTGGCTGGAAGCTGCCCGGTCGACTCGAAGGATACAGTGTAGCGGTAGCCGGGGCCGCTCGCGCCGCTCTTGTCGCGGATACGCAGGAAGTAGTTCCCCGTGCCGCCGAACGTGTAGTCTATGCGGGAGCCAAGGCCCTGGCCGGGAGTGGCATCGTCGTTCTCGGCCAGCTTATCTCCGTTGGCGAGGTGCAGGCTGATGATGGTGTCGACCGGCCCCGCGAGGTTCTTGGTTATGAAGGAGTAGACCTTCCCACTGCTCGCGGAGACGACAATCCAGTCCGTGTCGGAGGTGTAGCCGGCTGGGGATGCGGGCTTACATAACAGGTGTATCTGCTCACTGTTAAGTGCAATCCCCCTAGCCTGCCCTAGCTGGTCGTCCGGTTCGTAGACATCGTTGCAGTCGGTCGTGCTCGGCGTGGGTGAGGCTGTGGTAGTGGTGTCGCTGCTTGCGGTGATATTTACATTGTAGAGCCAGGCAGCGCCCGGCGAGGGGTTGCCTCCCGAGTTCTGGACCTGCGCCCTGTACGTCCCGGTGTTCGCGGGCTTGAACACTATAATGGCGCCGGGAGTAGAAGTATCTGAATTCTCAGCGATCTGGGCACCGTTGTTGTCAAACACCCTAAGTATGACATTCACCTGCGAGCCTTGGGTGGGCGTAACTCTAACCGTGTAAGTAAGACTATTGCTCACACTAAATGAGAAGAAGTCAGAATCAGCCGCCGGGCATAACCGGTGCAAATAGACAAAGCCGGAACCGACTTCGTGCGGCTGTGCGACACCTTGGGTGTTGTCATTGTCAGCCCCTGCGGGTCCCTCATAAGGGTCGGCGCAAGAAGCAGAATCCGGGGACCTCTGAATCTCTTCCCAGTCGGGGCCCTGGTCCGTGTCGCGACCATCGGGCCATCGCTGCAATGACCTTTTGGGGTCGTCCGACGGTGGCATAGTGGGGGCGTTGGAGCCAAAGAAATGGCCGCTGAAACGCTCGTAGTTGTTCCAATTGGGGTTGGCCGATCCACCCCAGTTCACTACATCAATGATGGTATCGCTGGGCGATGTGTTGACGAGTCCCAGGAAATCGCTATTTTGTGCGAGCCCTGTAGGGCCTCCAATGGTGGACGAGCCCAGTCGGCCGGGGGTGAACACCCGAAATTGGTTTGGCCCGATTGTTGGATCGCTCAGGTTAGAGAAAGGGGTGCTGCCGTCACGGTTATAAATGACGTAAGTGCTCAGGTTGATTGTGGTCCCGCTCGTATTGTAAAGCTCGAACCATTCATTCGCGGGGTTCTGGCTCTCATATATCTCGTTGATGACAAGGCCGTTCGGGCTTGCGGCGCGCGCGGGCAGCGCGGTAGCGCCTGACATGAGCATGCTCAGGCTAGAGGCCACAAGGCACACGCACATGAGCGCGGACTTGAGCATGCGCTTATAGTTAGGGTGGCGCGGCTTCAAAGTGGTTGAGTCTCCTTTATTGCGCCCGGGGAACTGCTGGGAATGAGAAAGGGCAAGCTACAAGGCACACACTAATGCGCCCTTGCTAGAGAACGGCATAGCAGCCGCACAGGGTATGATACTTTATTTGGCGCGTGCCTGTCAATGATTTTATGACGACCAGGGCAGGAAAGCGGCGGTAGGTCTATGCCTGCCACCGCGCCTCAGTTCTCTAGTGCAGGCCCACCACCTGCCCTTGCTCGTCAATATCGACGTAGGCTCCTGCGGGGTCTGAGGGAAGGCCGGGCATGGTCATCATTTCGCCGCAAAGTGGATAAACGAAGCCCGCGCCGGAGGAAAGTCGCACGTCGCGCACAGGCAGGGTGAAACCACGAGGCCGCCCCTTGAGCTTGGGGTCGTGAGAGAGAGACAGGTGGGTCTTAGCCATGCAGATTGGAAGGTTGGCGTGGCCCATCTGAGTGATCGTGTTGATGCGGGCCTCTGCTGCTTCCGAGTACTCCACCCCGTCAGCCCCGTAGACCTGCGTAGCTATGGCGTGGATTTTCTCCTTGATGCCTAGCTCCAGGGGATAGAGGAAGCGGAAATCAGAGGCCTGCTCCGTGGCCTTTACGACTGCCTGCGCCAAGTCTGAGGCCCCTGCACCGCCATCAGCGTAGTGGGTAGTCGGGACGGCCGCGTACGCACCCGCCTGCGTCGCCGCGCGCTCGATGGCCGACCATTCAGCCGCGGTGTCTGTGGGGAAGGCGTTGATCGCCACTACGGCGGGTATGCCCATGCGCAGCACATTCTCGATCTGCGCGACCAGGTTCTCCATGCCTTCTTCCAGCGCGGGCACGTTTTCGCTGGTCAGGCCGCGGTCCAGGGGCTTGCCCGCTACGATCTTGAACCGACCCGAATGAGACTTGAGCGCTCGCACAGTGGCGACGATTACCGCCGCGTCGGGCTTGAGGCCGCTGGTGCGGCACTTGATGTCACAGAACTTCTCGAAGCCCATGTCAGCGCCGAACCCGGCCTCGGTGATAAGGTAGTCGGTGCTCTTGATGCCGATGTAATCGGCCAATATCGAGGAGTTGCCGTGGGCGATGTTGGCGAACGGCCCGCAGTGGATGAGGGCGGGCGTGCCTTCGAGGGTCTGCATCAGGTTCGGCTTGATAGCGTCCTTGAGAAGCACCGTCATGGCCCCGGCGGCGCGTAGCTGTTCGGCGGTTACGGGTCGCCCGTCCGCGTCCTGGGCCACGGTTATCCTGCCAAGTCTCTCCCGCAGGTCGAAGATGTCCTTGCAGAGCGCGAGAATCGCCATCGCCTCGGAGGCCACCGCTATATCGAAGCCGCTCTGCCGGGGCACGCCGTTGCTCTTGCCACCCAGGCCCTTCGTTATCTCGCGCAGGGAGCGGTCCAGCATGTCCATAACGTGCCGTAGCTCGATTCGTTCCAAGTCGATATTCAGGGGGTTGCCGTGGAAGATGGAAGCGTCCAGGAAGGCCGAGAGGAGGTTGTGGGCGGCGGCCACTGCGTGGATATCGCCTGTCAGGTGGAGGTTCATTTCCTCCATCGGCACCACCTGGCTGTAACCGCCTCCCGAACCTCCTCCCTTGATGCCGAACACGGGGCCGAGGGAAGGCTGGCGCAAAGCCACAATAGCGTGCTTGCCGATGTGGTACATACCCTGCGCCAGGCCGATGGAGGTGGTCGTCTTGCCCTCGCCCAGCGGAGTGGGGGTGATGGCCGTTACGACCACGTACTTTGCGTCGGGCTTGCCGCTGTTGCGCTCTATGACTTCTAGCTTGATCTTGGCCTTGGTGCTGCCGTAAGGCTCGATGTCCTCCCGGCTCAGGCCCATCATTGCAGCGATTTCTTCGATTGGCTTGAGCTTGGCGGCGTGAGCTATGGCAAGCTCATTACGTTCCGGTTGTGTTGCGGTCATTCAGGCTCTCTTGGTTCAGGATAGGCGTCCGTCAGGAGGTGACGCCGAAATAGCGTTTGATGGCTTGCAAGGTGTTGCGCAGGAGCATGGCGTTAGTCATGGGACCTGTCCCGCCGGGTACGGGAGTGATGGCCGAGGCTCGCGCGGACGCCTCCTCGAACTGCACGTCGCCCGTCATGTGGCCTTCAACTATGCTGGCCCCGAAATCGAGCACGATAGAGCCTTGCTTGATGCAGTCGCCCCGAATGAACTCGGGCTTTCCCACAGCGGTGGCTACGAGGTCCGCCTGAGACACCAGCGCTTCCAGGTGGCGCGTGTGCGAGTGGGCTATAGTCACGGTGGCGTTTCGGGCGAGCAGCAGTTGAGCGAGCGGTCGTCCCACCACACCGCTCCGCCCGACTACCAGGGCGTTCAGCCCCTCTAGCTTGATTCCATAGTAATCGAGCAACGCCATGCCGCCTGCCGGGGTGGCCGGAACGTAGCCCTCCAACCCCAACGAGAGATTACCCACGTTGACCGGGTGCAGTCCGTCTACGTCCTTGTCCGGGTTGAGCACGTCCACGAGCGCGTCCAAGCCGATGTGCGGCGGTAAAGGCATCTGCACAATTATGCCCGCTATTTCAGGGAGCACGTTCATACGACCTAGCTCAGCCTGGAGCATAGCCCTCGACGCGCCACTGTGTAATTCATGGATAGTGACGGCGATGCCCACCTCCGCGAAGGCTTTGCTGATGCGCCCCGTGTAGCTTATTGACGCGGGGTCGGCCCCCACGCGCAGCACACCCAGCCCCGGTAGCAGGCCGAACCTTGCCTTCAATGCAGCGGCCTCGCGCGCGTACTGCTCGCGCATCTCACGGGCCACCGCCCTCCCATCCAGGAGGATTGGGGTAGGCATGTCTTCCCCGTCCTGTTCGGCCGCTATCTCGGTCAACTCTGCCTCTGGGATTGAAAGGGTCATAGTCAGGAGAACTCCACTTATCTACGGCTGCGCTTCTCTAGACCGTCGCCGGCTCATTTGCCGGCTCCAGGCTCTCCTCAGCCCGTGCTGCAACCTCCACGTGGACGAGGGAATTGAAGAACAGCAAAGTGCTTTGTCCGCGCCCGTGGTCCGCGAGCAAGGCTGTAACCCCGGTGTTGCCCATCCCTGCCTGCTTCATACGCTCGGTGTCGGCTACGTCCCAGCCGTTCAGCGCCGACAACAGAGAGCGTATCGCCATGCCATGGGACACAACCACGATGGCTTGCCCCTTGTGTGCTTCGATAGCCTGCGAGTACCAACCATGTATCCGCGCCCGCACCTCTGGGATGGTTTCGCCACCCGGCAGCCGGAACTCGTTGGCTTCTCTGTGCCACCGGGCTAACTGGCCGGGGTACCGGTCCTCTATTTCGGTGGTGAGTAGCCCTTGCCATTCGCCCGCATTGATCTCTCGTAGAGCTTCGACACGTTGTGGCACCAGATTGAGACGCTTCCCTATAGGTACCGAGGTTTGATAAGCACGCGTCAGGTCGCTTGTGTACAGTGCACTAATATTCAGCCTTTGGTTACATAACCAATCAGCCACAAACAGCGCCTGTGCGCGCCCCTCCTCGCTCAGGGGCACGTCCAGTTGTCCCTGAAAGCGCCGTTCCAGGTTCCATTCGGTCTGCCCATGCCGTATCAGGTAGACCAGTGTCTCGTCAGGTCCAGGATGCGTTGGGGCGTTTATGGCTGGTGGCATTTGTGTGGTGCTGGTCATATGCGATCGGGACCGCTCGAAAGCGGCAGACGTCTCCAGTAGTGGTCGGTGCGGTATACCGGCCGCCAACCCATCTTAGTATAGAGGTTTCGCGCGGCAGTGTTCTGGCTCTCCACAAAGAGAGTGGCACTTGTCATACCAACCGAAGCCAGGTACTGGAGCGTATGCCGCACCAGCGCCTCCGCTATGCCCCTGCCCCGGTGAGACGGCAATACTCCCACGGTGCCGATATAGCCGACGGGCCGCCCGCCTATATAATCAATGCGCGAGCGGGTTGTGCCCACTTCAAGCCCCGTTTCTCGGTCAACCGCGAAGAAGTAGCCTTGGGGTGATACTCCTTCCTCGGAAAGCTGCTGAACGATCCCTTCGGCCGTAGCGGGTTCGTTGAAGGTGTCGCGAATGATCTGCGCCCAACGAGGTGCGTCCTGGTGGGGGTCACCGAAGGGCCTGCAATCGATGCCCGCGGGCCAGCGGGCGGGCGCTTGCTTCTCCAGGTCATCTATACGCATCTGCCAGTAGCTCGACTCCACCCGGAAGCCGCGCCGCTCCAGGAAGCTACTGCACTCGGGCCGCGCCACGCCCGACGTGATGAACACGGGGGTAGTCATGTGCGGCACGCCCGACTCGCGCGCCCTTGCCTCGACCAACCGGTAGAGCGCCCCGCCCAGGCCCTTCTGGCGGTGCTGCGGGTGGACTCCAATCTCGAAGCTCAGCCGGGACACGCCGTGCGCGTAACGAAACGCCTGCGAAAAGGCTATCAACTCACCGCCCGGTCCCGGCAGCACGCTCACATCGTTTAGCGGGACCACCCCTCTGCGCTTCCACCGCGTCAGGATGTCTTCGTCCGCTGGAGGGGAAGCCGGGGGCCAGGCCTCGGCCTCGATGAGGAGTTGTCTCAGTTGGGGCAAGTCGTCGGGGCTGTAGGGCCTGAGACCTTTTAGAACGCCGTCCATCAAACGTCCAGACAATCGTAGGTGTGCGCGGTGTATGTCGTGCGCCAATATTCATTGTAACGCATTAAGCATGAAGGCCGCAGGGCTGTACGATGCCCCTGCGGCCTCCGATGGGTATGTAGCAAGCTAGAAGTCGCGCTTGACCACGAAATCGGCGAGGTCAATGAGCGACTGCCTGATGGGCACATCGGGCAACATGGTGAGGGCAGCCTTGGCCTCTTCCACGTACCTGACCGCTTCCGAGTGCGCTCGCTCGACGGCACCCGACTCGTTCACCAGGGTTATGGCCTGTTCCACCAGGCTTTCGGTGCGCTCTTCCGTCTCTATCACGCGGGTTACGATGTCCCGTCCTGCCTCGTTGGCGGTTTCGAGATAATACATGGTAGGAAGCGTGACCGTGCCCTGGCGGAGATCGCCGCCGGCGGGCTTGCCAAGCTGCTGCGTGGTGGACCTGAAATCTAGTATGTCGTCCACGATCTGGAACGCCATGCCCACTTGCTTTCCGTAGTGACGGAGGCTCTGCACGTGCTCTTCAGGAGCGTCGGACAGCACGGCACCTAGCTCGCCCGCCGCCGCGAAGAGCACAGCCGTCTTGGAGTAGATGCGCTTGTAATACTGCTCTACGGAGCGCGGCACGTGGTGCGTGGAGAACTTCTGCTCGATCTCACCCTCACAAATAGTCACAAGCGACTCCGCGAAAATGCGGGTAGCCCGCTGCTTGCCGCCCATTGTGGAGAGCACAGCAGACTTGGCGAAGATGTAGTCGCCGACCAGCACGGTCGTGCCGGGGTCAATCAGCGAGTTGAGCGTGGGCAAGCCGCGTCGCACCAGGGCTTCGTCTATCGTGTCGTCGTGGATGAGGGTGGCGGTGTGCAGCAGCTCGATGGCCGCCGACATAGGCAGCAGACGCTCCAGGGCGTAATCGTTGAAGCGAGCGGACATAAAAAGGATTGCGGGCCTGAGGCGCTTGCCGCCAGCCGCGATGATAGCCTCTATCATGTCGTTAAGCAGGGGATTATCTAGCGTGCTGATGGAGCGAAGGAGGTTGTCAATGCCAGCTATGTCCGCGGCTACTGGCTGCAGAATTTGCTTCAGACTGAGGCTTGAATTGGGTGCGGTGTAGGTTGTCATGGGATCCACGCTCTCTGCGACATAGCTTCATGCCCAAACGCTCACTATGAGTATAGCAAGCCACAGAAAGATTGTCAAGATTATCACAATCTTTTGCTGCCCTTTGCCTGAGCGTCATAGGACGGTATAATTAGTGGATTCCGCGGTGAAGGGGCTGCCCAGGTCAAAGTGGCAATTACGCGAGTTCTACCATGCTGGCAGAAGAGTACGAACTAACAACTTCCGTGCCCAAGAACGGCTACGACTGGCGAAAGGAGCCTGTCGGCCTATACCTGCACGTGCCGTTCTGCGAGTCGAAGTGCATCTACTGCGACTTCAACTCCTACGCGGGCATGGAGCACAAGTTCGAGCCGTTCGTGCGCGCCCTGGTGCGCGACATAGAGCGCGGCGCAAGCTGGGACTTGCCCGGCACCCCCTCCTGCGAAGGAGCGGAGATTGCCACCATCTTCTTTGGCGGCGGCACCCCCAGCGTACTGACGCAGGGGCAAATAGGCCGCATCCTGGAGGCGGCAAGGCGAAGGTACAACATCGCTCATGGGGCAGAGGTGACGATGGAGGCCAATCCCGGCACTATCAGCCTGGAGAAGTTCGAGGGCTACCTGGCAGCGGGCGTGAACCGGCTCAGCATGGGTGTGCAGGTGCTGGACGACCGGATGCTGAAGAAGCTGGGCCGCATACACACGGCTCAGGGTGCGCTGGAGTCGTACAGACTGGCCCGGCAGGCGGGTTTCGACAACATCAACCTCGACTTCATCTACGGCTTACCGGGCCAGGACCTGCCCCACCTGGAGTCGGTGGTGGACCGGCTGCTGGACGTGAACCCGCTGCCCGACCACCTCTCGTGTTACTCGCTGATTGTGGAGGAGAACACGCCCCTCTATACTGGTGTGGCGCGCGGCCTGATCTCCGTGCCGGGACAGGACGAAGTGGCCGACATGTACGAGCACATAGGCGCCCGGTTGCCGCAGGCAGGCTACACGCAGTATGAAATCTCGAACTGGAGCCGTGGTAAGCCTTGCGCTCACAACCTGGTCTACTGGCGCGACGGGCGGTACCTGGCTTTTGGCCCCGGCGCGAGCGGCTACTGGGGCGACATGCGCTACACGACGCTCCTCAGCCCAGGCGAATACATCAGGAACGTCGTGCAGGGGCAGAGCGTCATGTCCGAACGCACCCAGGTGTACCGTGAGGACGAGATGTCCGAGGTGATGATGCTCGGGCTGCGGTTGAATGAGGGCGTCAGCCTGGACTATTTCGAAGCTCGCTTTGGCTTATCACTGGCAGAGGTCTACGGTCCGGTAGTGGCAGAAGTGGTGGACCTGGGACTGCTCGAAGAGGTAGATGGCTGGCTGCGGCTTACGGAGCGTGGTAGGTTGTTAGGCAACGAAGTGTTCGCGAGGTTCATCTAGCGCACGGCGGTTTGTAAAGGGCAGAATGAGCAATAGCCCTCCGCCGGATAAGTAAGGAGCGTCACCCCGGCTGATGCCAGCGCGGCGCGTACCCGGCAGACCGGCAACCCTATTACTGTAGTGCGGCAGCCATCAACTCGCTCCACAAGCCTGCCCCCCAGCCCCTGCAAAGCATACGCCCCGGCCTTGTCCATCGACTCGCCAGTGGCAAGGTAGTCCTCCACTTCCTGGTCGTGGAAGGGCCGCATCACCACCCGCGCGCTGACTGCCTCCTGATGCACAGTTGATGCACCCTCCTGCTCTACCCGCAGGAGAACAAACCCGGTCACTACATAGTGCTCGCGGGCCTGCAACAAGTAGAGCATGTCGCGGGCATCCTGTACCGTGCCGGGCTTGCCCAGGACTTCGCTCGGCGCTACGACTATGGTGTCGGCCCCGATAACCAGCGTACCTGCGGTCAAACGGTACTGGTGCTGGTGGACCACATCAACCGCTTTACGCCACGCCCACAGCCGAGGTTCGCTTTCCGAGGGCACCCCGAACGGCTGGGGCAGGTCTATTGGCTCCAGGGTCCAGTCGGGCAGCCGTTCGTGCCCTTCTTCCTCCGCGGCGCTGCTCAACACCTCGAAGTTGGGCACGAGACGCGCCAACAACTCCCGCCTGCGTGGGGAACCGGAGGCAAGTACGATTGGCGGCTCGTGCGGTGGGTGCTCAGGAGTAGACATAACTAGAAGGGTTTTGGAGGCTAAAGTGCTGCTGGTTCAGGACCGTGCTTAGCGACCTAGGCGCTTCAGGGCGAACATGACCATCTCTTCCGTGGCGAGCTCGTGGTCCTTCGGGAGTGCGGAGAGGGCACCCTGGATCTCGGCGGGGCTGTAGCCGAGGTTGGTAAGGGCCTCCACTACCTCGCTGGCGGCGGACGGGCTGATGGCGACCCCGGAGGCCGCGAGAATGTCGATCTTGCCTTTCATCTCCAGCACCATCCGGGAGGCCGTTTTGCGACCGATGCCCGGCACTCGCGTAAGGAGGTCCACGTTGCCGGAGGCGATGGCGTTCTCAAGGGCTTCCACGGGCATGGTGCCCAGGATCGAGAGCGCCACCTTCGGCCCGATACCAGTGACGGTGAGTAGCTGCTCGAACATGCGCAGGCTGCGCTCGTCCGAAGTGCCATACAGGGCTATCTGGTCCTCGCGCACGTAGTGGTGGGTGTAAACGCGGGCGGTTTCGCCCACTTGCCCTACGCTGGTAACTGTTGTGCCGGGCATGAAGACCTTATAGTAGACCCCGGACACGTTCAAGACAATGTGGTCCGGGGCTAGCGTGGCGATCTTGCCCTCGAGTCCTACAATCATCTGTCAGCCGCCTCTAGCTCGTGCCCGTTCTACGGGTTGTCGAAGTTGTGGTCCTGGGGGTCCTGGTGCGCGTGCGGGGACGTCCCGGCTCCTGGGGCACCGCGCCCTCTTCGGCGGCTTGTCTGCGGAGTGGCTTGGCCTTGGCGGGAGCGTCGTCCCCGCCCGTACCTATCTGCTCCGGGAGGAGGTTGGGTACGTAGCCCGCGCCGCGTAACTCCTTAGCCAGCCGCTGCCACGCGTCCTCTCGCGCGCTCTCAGACACGCCTGGCAGGTTAGCAATAGCCGTAGTGGGCGACAGCCGCAACAGGACCATGCGCCGGGTCTTGCGGGAGGCCAGTAGCTCATCCAGCACCGATGGGTCGTCCACCTGGATAAGTGTTACACGCTGGATGGTCAACCGCTTGAGCATGCGCGCCCAGTCGGCTATGGAGTGGGCCACATTCTGCGGTAGTGCCTTGCCGGTGTTCGTGTTGAGGAAGCCCGTGATTTCCTCAGGCGACATACCGGCCTCCACAGCCCGCATGACGCTCTCCTTGTTGAGCATGTAGACGCTCACACGGTCGTGTCGCACCAGGTCGGCCATGCGGAGCAACTTCCACAGCACGCGACTGTCCGGGTGCAACACCAGCACCTCGAAGTTCGGTTGCACGAGCAGGGTCTTGCCGGGTCCGGGTGCCGCTTCCGACGCGCTGTCCGGGTCCAGCAGGGCGCGGCCCTCGGCGGTGACCCTGAAGGAAATAAAACGTTTCGGCTTGTCCCTGCCTACCTCCACGACCCCCAGCCAGTTCAGCATCGTCTTCAGCATGTCCGCGATGATACGCCCCTCGATCTCGAACCACTGGCTGCGGAACCCCTGCAACGCCCTGAGACCGAAACGGCGCACCAACTCGTCCTGCGGCCAGATGAGGAACGGCTCGGTCATGTGGATCTTGCGCAGGAAAGCGTCGAGTGAGGTCCATTGACCCACCGGCAGTTCCAGCAGGTGATGCACCAATCGCTTGCGCCCGCCCGTCAAATCGCTGTTCCACCAGTAGATTGTGCCGTAGGTGGCGGGTTCCGACCACTTCCTGTCCTCTTGCCACAGCCCGTACAGTCTCCGCCGTTGCGCATCAAACGAGAGTCGCGCCCAGTCGTCGGCACGCGAAGTGAGGCTTAGAGTGGGTTGGCCTCCGTTCTCTGCCTCGGCGGTCTGCACAAGGAGGCCGAGCGATTGCGCCATGTGTACGACCATATCAATGTAGTCGCTCCCGGCCTTAAGGTCTTCGGGCTGGAGGAAGGAGTCGTTGATCTTCTTGGCGACGCGCTTGGTGATGCGGGTGTCCTGGAGCGTGAGTTGCAAATCGCCCTGGGCTGCCGTTGAGAGCAACGTGAGGAGGTCCCAGGCCATTTCATAAGGAAGGCGCGCCTCGGTCGAATGCGGGGGCCGAGTCTCAAGCTTGGGCTGCATGTACGGCGGGGGCTTGGTCGCACCGCTGGAGCCTGCGGCGCTGTTCCCGTTGTTCGCCAGGTCCGTCGGCACGAAAAGGTAACGACGGTCCCCCGCCAGCACATCCCAGACCAGCGCACGCTGCACGAGGGGTATGAGCGCTGATCTCAATTCGCGCTCATCCCAGCTAAAGTGCTTCCTCGCCCCGGCTGCCGTGTCTCGGCCCTCGTTGCCTTCCAGGTAGTTGAACAGGTTCTGCGAGGCCGCCGGCAACTGGGTGAGCAACAACTCGCGGCCCTGTCCGGTCGCGAGGAACTCACCCATTACCCCGATCAGTTCCGACTTGTAGTAGCGGGCCGCCTCGGGGAGCTTCCAGGTGGTGGCAATCCTCTGCACGTCTTCCTGGCTCAGGCTATCAAGTAATGTAGCGAACGATTCCTCGAAAGGAGTGGTAGTGGCATACTGCCGGGCCTCTTCTATAACCTCACGAAGAACCTTAGCACCTTCAGTCGAGATTGAGACCACTCTGCGACGCGTGGCCTCGGGCTGGGTGCGTGTTGCCCAGGCATACAGGTTGTCGCCGGAGGAGACGACTCTGCTACCCCGGACCAGGGCTTCATCCACGTCAATGAGTCCGGCTCGGCGCACGCGGCCAAGCAGTTGTTCGACCTCTTCGGGGGGGCGGTCAAGTTGGGCGGGAAGTTCGTCGGCAAGGGCCAGCATGTTGCGCTGGTTGAGGAGCCAGCCGACGAAGGAGCGTTCCTCGGGGGCGATGCTTTCCCAGACGCCGCGCACCGCCGAACGGTCCATCATAGTGTGATAGACCGCGATAGCGAGGTCGTTCTGCGAGGGGTTAGGATCACGAGTGAGCGTGCCCCAGGTGGCTGCTATAACGCGAAGCTCATCAAAGGGCCTGCTCATCAGCCTTCCAAGAAGGTTCTTCATACTTCGGACATCGCATCCTGGTGTTCGATTTGCGCGCACAGTCATTGTGCGGCACGATTCTAGACTATACCTAATGGTGGGCGGGTTGTCAAATTGTCGGTGGCTATTGAAGACCCTACAAACCAGTCGGGAGAGAAGTCAAGATAGTTCCAAGGTAAGCCTCTAGCTCACGCGGTCACATTGCTCGCTATCATATGGCAAGCTACATGGAGGGAATGTTAAGGCTAATTTACTTGCTCAGTGCCCCTCGCTTGTGTACACTAGACTTGCTGTTGGTCCGCAAGGCCCACGGCCCGCGCGAGACACGACAGGAGGACCGCTGATGCCAGTTTTCCCCGTATTGACGATGTTGCCCCTTTCCGCCACGGTCATAGCGGGTGCGTTTGCGATAGTGCTGCTCAACCGTTACTTTGGGGGCAAACGCAGGCCGCACGAACTGGCCTGGGCGGTGGCGTTTCTCCTGTTCGGCGTCGGGGCGGCCTGCCAGGTATACGCTGACGTGTCCGGTGGTTGGAACCCTCTGCTAGCCCGCACTTACTATCTGACCGGTGCCATCTTGAACGTAGGCTTCTTGGCCCTGGGCACTATCTTCTTGCTCTTTAAGGGCCGCATCGCCGCCGTCGCCATGTGGATCACGCTAGTCATGTCGGCGTATGCTGTCTATGCGCTCTACAGTGTGCCCATCGATCCCGCACCCCTCGCTGATAGCCACTTTGTCGAATGGAGTGCCTTGTTCACCGCAGACCGCACTCCCCGCTGGCTGGCCGCGATATTCAGCGGTGGCGGCACCGTTATCGTTATCGCAGGCGCGCTCTACTCGGGGATCGTATTCTGGCGCAAGCGCATAATGAAGGACCGAATGATAGGCGTCTTCCTGATAGCCCTCGGTACCTTCCTCGTGGCGTTCGGCGGCACGATCAAGGGCCTGATGGAGAACGACGACTATTTCTACCCCACCATGGTCCTTGGCGTGCTGGTGATGTTCGTCGGCTACCTCCAGACGGTACGTCCTCAGCCCGCCACCATAAGCAACCATGCCCCAGGCAAAGTCGAATTGAAGCCGGAAGCCTAGTCTGAGAATGGAACCTGCGCTCTAGCTCCCCGTGCTTGAGCCGCAATTGACAAGTTGCAAGGCTGACATTACACTGACCGCGTGATCATCGACTTCCACACGCACGTCTTTCCGGACGAGGTGCGCGCTAATCGCGAGGAGCTCCTGGAGCGTGAGACCTGGTTCGGCACTCTCTACGCTGACCCCAAGCACAAGCTCGCCTCCGCCGAGGACGTAGTGGCCTCTATGGAGGCTGCGGGCGTGGACCGCACGGTGGTCCTGGGTTTCCCGTGGCGCGATGGCGGGCTGTGCCGCGAGCACAACAGCTACATCCTGGACGCGGTACAACGATACCCTGACAAGCTGATAGGGTTTGCCATTGTGCAACCGCTCGCCGCCGGGGACGCTAAGGAGCTTGACCGCTGCCTGAGTGGCGGCCTGATGGGCCTGGGAGAGGTCGGCCCGGACAGCCAACGTTACGACATCGAGGCAAAGTGGGTGCTGGCCGACTCGGTGGAGGTGCTCTTGCACCACGACCGCCCATTGCTGACCCACAGCAGCGAGCCGCTGGGGCATGATTATGCAGGTAAAGGCACTATCACCCCGCCGCGCCTGCTCAAACTCGCCTCTAACTTTCCCGACCTCAACATCGTGCTCGCGCACTGGGGCGGGGGCCTGCCCTTTTACGAGTTGATGCCGGAGGTTCGGGAAACGTTGCGCAACGTCTACTACGACAGCGCGGCCTCGACGTACCTGTACAATTTCGACATCTTTCCCATAGCCGCCCAGTTGGTGGGTACTGAAAGAATTCTCTGGGGCACAGATTTCCCGCTACTTTCGCAGGCCAAATTCCTCAAGCGAGTACGCTCCAGCGGGTTGAGCGACGAACAACTCGATGCGATCCTGGGTGGCAACGCCGCGCGATTGCTGAGACTGTAAGAGCTAGCTCACACCTCTGCCTACCCGATGCTATTCTGACGAACGAAGCATTTGCAACAATTGAGGTTGCAGGGAAGGGTTGGCAGCCGCCACGTCGCCCCCGGTGGCCCCTGCCGGCTTTCCGTGCCAGTCGGTCACTAAACCGCCAGCCTCCTTGACGAGCAGCGAGGCGGCTGCTATGTCCCAGGGGTTCAGATTGAGATGGTAGTAAGCGTCGAAGCGCCCGGCGGCAACGTAGGTCAGGGCCAGCACGGCAGAGCCTAGCAAGCGCACCCGGCGTACCTGCGGCTGCACCTTCGTAGCCAGGTTGAGCATCCGCCCTGAAACGTGGGGATCGTAGCCGATGTCGAAGGCCAGCGTCGCATCTTCGAGGTTGCCCAGCGCCGCCACCTTCATCGGCTGCCCGTTGAGAAATGCACCTTGCCCGGACTTCGCCAGGAAAGTCTCCTCGTGGAGGGGGTCACACACGGCAGCCGCCAGCACCACCTTTTCTACCGAGTCGATAACGGCGACTGAGCAGCACCAGTAGGGGAGTTGCATGGCGTAGTTGTGGGTGCCGTCGATGGGATCGATAGCCCACAGGTAGCGGGGAGTGGCGTGTTCTTCGTAGCTAGCCCCACTTTCCTCCGCGAGGATGCCGTGGTCGGGGAAGTGCCTTTTGATGACCGCTACCGCCCTGTCCTCGGCGGCTGTATCGAACTCGGTCACGAGGTCCTTGCGGCCCTTGCTCCGTACCTCCATCGCACTCCTGAAGCCGGACAGCGCGACCACGCCCGCGGCCCTGGCCGCCTCTTCGGCTACTCGGCCCAAATGCTCCAGCATGTCAGATGAGGTATGCACGGTCAGGGTGCGGGCGTGGCGTTAGTGTTCGGCGCGGGGACGACGGCGGTCGGCAGGTCGTCCGGAATCTCTTCCTGTTCTACGCCCGGCAGCGGCAGGTCGCTGGGCAGGCCGCTCGTACAGGGTTCGTTCGTTTCCATGAAGAATTCCTTGATGAGACGAACGTCGTGGGACTTACGGGTATCGCAAATCCACTTGATCCAGGCATCGGTCCGGGCGCTGGAGGTGCCTTCCTTCGGAATGTGCTTGTCAGCCATGACCGTGTAGACCACGTTCTGGATCACCGTGCGATTGTACTTGGCCTCGGTGATATTCCTCTCGGCTAGGAAAGCCTCGAAGCTCATACCTCCCGTCAGGTCTTTGGACTTCGCCTCGTTGATCAGCCCTTGCTCCTGTGCGGGTGTGGGATACAGACCTTCCCTCCTCGCCTGCTGCATAATTACTTCCATGTTGACCAGCTTGTCCATCGCGTCGTAGCCGAGGATGTCCAGCATGTTAGTGCCGGTTACGCCCTGGAAATTGTTTACGAACGGCGCGAAGAGAGGGTCCGAGAGCGCCGAGTTCTTGTCCCTATCGAGTCGCTCCTGCCAGTCGTCCGAGTAGATAGGTACGCCGTTCACGGTGGCTATTACGTCTCCCCGTGTGGGGTCGATTGGCACACTCAACTCGCCTGGCCGCCCGCGCATGAGGAGGAAGGCCGCCAATGCGAACACCAGGACTACCATGAGCAGGCCCGCCACCAGTATCATCCCACGCCTGTTGTTCTGAGGAGGGGCGACGTACCGCGGGCGTGGGGCCGACCTGCGCCTAACCTTTGCTGGCATCGTCCCACTCAACTCGGCAGCCGCGGCATGGGATGAGCCTGCGTCCTGGCCCCTTCGTGCGGCGGGACCGGCAGCAGCGCCGCGCGAAGTTGTAGTTCTCGCGGGACGCCTTGTTGCTTCGAGCAGGCTTCGGTCTAGCTGCGCCCGCCGCTGGTCATCTAGGAGCACTTCGCGCGCCTCGTTGAGGCTGTGAAGGAAAGCTACTTCATTCTGCCGGCCTGCGCGCGCCCCCGGCTCGTGAAGATCGTAAAGCGAGTCGTAGGCGTCTTCAATCTCCTCGACCGTAGCGTCATGTGGGACTTGCAAGATCTCGTAGGCGTTCTGTCCGGGCTGCATGCTCACGACCTTTATCTCTCTCCAATTCGGCTAGGAGGCTCTATCTCGCGGATTCTTCCAGCGAAAGCACAGCCATAAAGGCTTCCTGCGGTATCTCGACGTTGCCCACCATCTTCATGCGGGCCTTGCCTTCTTTTTGCTTCTCCAGCAGCTTCCGCTTGCGGGTAATGTCGCCGCCGTAGCACTTCGCCAACACGTTCTTGCGTATCGCTGAAATCGTCTCGCGGGCGACTACCTTGCCGCCAATAGCGGCCTGCACGGGCACCTCGAACATCTGTCGGGGGATGAGCCTGCGCAGCCTATCCACAAGCTGGCGGCCCTGGAACGGTGCCTTCGCCCGGTGAGTGATGATGCTCAACGCGTCTACAGGCACGCCGTTCACCAGTATGTCGAGCTTTACGAGGTCGGCGGCCTGGTATCCGGCAAGCTGGTAGTCGAGCGAGGCGTACCCCTGCGTGCGGGACTTCAGTTGGTCGTAGAAGTCCACGATAAGCTCCCCAAGCGGGATATCGTAGACCAGGACCACGCGCTCTTCGTCAAGATAGTCCATCTTCTTGTAGTTGCCACGGCGTGCGGTGACAAGCTCCATGATAGGGCCGATGTAGCGGGTGGGTGTCACCACGCTGATTTCCATCCAGGGTTCCTCAACCGTAGCGATCTTGCCGGGGTCGGGCATCTCGCTCGGGTTGTCCACGACCACCACCTGACCGTCGGTGCGCGTGACCCGGTACTCGACGCTGGGGGCCGTAGCCAGGAGTGCGAGGTCGTACTCACGCTCGAGGCGTTCCCGCACGATCTCCATGTGCAGCAGCCCCAGGAAGCCGCACCGGAAGCCGAAGCCGAGGGCCGCGCTGCTTTCCGGCTGGTAGACCAGCGAGGCGTCGTTCAGGTGCAGGCGTTCGAGGGCCTCCCGCAACTCTGTGTAGTCATCGCTTTCGACAGGGAAGAGGCCGGCAAACACCATCGGCTTGATTTCTTTGTAGCCGGGCAGCGGTTCGGATGCGGCCCTCTTGGACAAAGTAATCGTGTCACCCACCTGGCAGTCGCGCACAATCTTGAGGCCCGTCGCTATGTAGCCCACCTCTCCTGTGGTTAGCGTGGTGGTAGGAGTCATCTCCGGGGTGAACGCCCCAAGCTCGAGGGCTTCCGTAGCCACGGCGCTTGACATAACCAGCAGATTGTCGCCCGTGCTGATCTCGCCGTCCACAATGCGCACGTACGCGATCACGCCCTTGTAGGCGTCGTAGTGGCTGTCAAACACCAGCGCACGCAGGGGGGCGTTTGGGTTGCCCCTGGGAGGTGGAACGTGCTTTACGACCGCCTCAAGAATCTCCTTGACGCCGGTGCCTTCCTTGGCCGAGGCGCGTATAATCTCCTCGTTGGGGATGCCTATCACATTCTCAATTTCGGCGGCCACCAGGTCGGGGTCGGCGGCGGGCAAGTCGATCTTGTTGACCACCGGGACCAACCCGAGGTCGTGCTCCATAGCAAGGTAGGTGTTGGCGAGGGTCTGCGCCTCTATCCCTTGTGTAGCGTCCACCACCAGTAGGGCACCTTCGCAGGCGGCAAGCGAGCGGCTCACCTCGTAGGTGAAGTCTACGTGACCCGGAGTGTCAATCAGGTTCAACTCATAGCGCTCGCCGTCGTCAGCCTTGTAAGTCATGCGCACGGCGCGCGCCTTGATGGTGATGCCCTTCTCCCGCTCGAGGTCCATCGAGTCGAGGAGTTGGGCCACCATGTTGCGTTGGGCCACGGTGCCGGTGATTTCCAGCAAGCGGTCGGCCAGGGTCGATTTCCCGTGGTCTATGTGGGCGATGATGCAGAAATTACGAATTAGTCTCTGTTCGAGCATCTAGGCTAAAGCTTCCCAGTGGGTAAAGTGCAACGCAAAAAAGAACGCTCTTGCGAGCGTAGCAGATTTAAGGTCCAGAGGTCAGTATAGAAATCAGGAGGGGGCTTTGTCAAGCAGTACGAGTCATCTCCAGTAGTGCCGCTTGGTAGGACAAGATGATTACCTAAAATAAAGTTGGATAATAGAAAGCACTTCCCCACACGTCAAAATAGCCACTCCTTCAACTTGTAACTAGAATAAAGTTGAATACTAAGAGGCTCTACACTGGGACAGTGATGGCCTGCCCGAAGAAGCCCAATGAAATAAAGTTGTATCCTGAGCTAAGTAAGAGCTACAGTGGAAGAGGAATGGGGACGAGGCAGAGGAGCTATAGCGGCCGTAGTGCAGCCTCTAGTGCTTGCCTGGTCGCCCGCTGCTCCGCGCTTGGCGAGACGTGCGCTCTTGCGGCTAGTTCGCCCAAACCGGGTCTGATGCCCTCAAGCGCATACAGAGCGGCGGCCCACCGCACGCACCGCACGCTAAACTCGTCCCAGGTCTCTGTGACTTCGGCCAGCACCTCATTGGTGCCGGGCAATTTAGGCTAAAAGTATATATCCAGTCAAGCAGCCTGTATTCTTGCTGGGGTTTGGGACAAGTTTCGAGACGAAGCAGGATGGCTCAGGGGGCACGAAAAAGAGGCTGTCCGAGTGTTGATCCTGCCGTTAGCTACGCAGCCTCAAAAAGGGACGTTTTTGACACTGGAGTTATTGCGCCATTCTCTGGAAGGTAATAGACGTGATAAACTAGGCTCAGCAGACGAACCCTGGCAGCACAGCTATCGCTAAATCTGTTGGAGAGCAATCTCAGGAACGTTACAAGCATCGACATCAGCGTAATCAGAGCAACCAGTGAACAGAGAGATCCCCCAGACCAACCTCCCTGCGGAGGATACTGCTGAAGGCTCCGCAGGCTTCCTGCTGGACCAAATTCGGGGCGCAGCCATGCCGCCCTCAACCGATGCGCCGCACCGGCACAACTATCAGGAGATCATGGTAGTCGAGTCTGGACTGATCCACCACATCGTGGATGGGGTCCATAACCAGATATCTGGTCCTGCCATCTCCCTTATAGCCAAGGGTCAGGTACACCTCATGGTGGAGGCGCAAGAGCTCTATGGCTGGATCGTGCAGTTCAATGATGAGTTCCTGCCCGCGGGGATAGTGAGCCTAAACTGGGACTACTCCAGGCTCTTCGGAGGCTCTGGTGAGGTCCATGACTTACAGGTTGATGCTTCTGATATAGATGATCTGAGACCAGTGCTCGAGCTCCTGGCGAAGGAAAACAAGCATACGCTTGTGCCCCTTCACGACCTTCATGGACACCGTGGACATCACGACGCTGTTTTGCGCCATCTGCTTTCTGTGCTCATCATGGAGATCGAGCGTATTTACCGCCGGTCCGCATTCACCGCGCGCGGCCAGGCCGCCGAATACCAACTTTACAGGCGTTTCACCGAGCTGCTGGAGCGCGATTTTGCCGTGCATCACGACGTGCAACATTATGCAGGTGAGTTAATAGTCGATCCTGTGAAGCTCTCTGCTATAGTCAGCCGGTACTCCGGCAGGCCCACCAAGCAAGCAATTGATGAGCGCATCGTTCTGGAAGCAAAACGACTCCTTACATTCACCGACCTATCCATTAAGGAGTTGGCCGAGCGACTGGGCTTCTCCGACCAGTTTCACCTGTCGAGAACGTTCAAACGCATAACCGGCATCGCACCGCAGCTTTTCCGCGCACACCGTGAAACACGAGCAGATAGCTCGGGCAAGTAGTCGTGCCTTCAATACGTGGCGGTTAGTCACGTTGTGCGCCATATAGCTAGAAAATGGCATGGTGCGACCATATTCCTGCCATTCCAAACATCCCCATCGTAGACTAACATTAGGTCATACAGAGGCAACAATAGCTTCACCCGATGGGTGATCAAAGGCACTCACACGACCGACTTCTTCGACAAGTCGGCCGCTGGCAACACGGCACGGCCCGAATCCGTGACGATCGACCTCATCAGGGACGGCAAGATCGTCTAGCACAATGGCATTGGCGACTTCGCGCAGTGCATGCAGCAGTTCGAGACGAAGTAAGCGCCGCCGACACCCCGGGTGACAGCCCCTAAGGAGAAAAAGATGACAGAAACACAATTCACGGCCCCCGCGGTCCCGAGCTCGGAGAGCGACTTCGCCACCTTCGGCGCAGTCCACCTCGACGTGACCAATATCGAGCGCGCGCTCGGCTTCTGGCGCGATCTGGTCGGCCTCGAACGTCTCGGTCAGGACGGCGAGGCCGTGCGCCTGGGCGCTGGCGACCGGGACTTGGTGGTCCTGCACCCAGGCGCGCGCGGGCCGGTCGTGCGGGCGGCCACCGGCCTCTACCACCTGGCGCTCCACCTGCCGAGCCTGGCGGAGTTCGCCCGCGTCCTTGCGCGCATCCAGGCGTCTGGCTACCCGCAGTATCCGACGGATCACCTGATGCACCTCGCCGATTACGTGGACGACCCAGACGGGAACGGGCTTGAGATCGTCTTCGAGACGCCTCAGCGAGTCGGCTCGATCAGCGTGGGCCCGGACGGCCCGCTCCTCATCGACGCCGAGGGCAATCGGCGCAGTGGGCGGGATCCGATCGATCTCGCCTGGCTCTTCGCGCACCTCCCCCAGGACGGCACTGGGCAAGGGCTTCCAGGCGGTACGACCGTGGGGCACCTGCACCTGCGCGTCTCGGACAACGACGCGGCGCTGGCCTTCTACCGCGACGTGATCGGGTTCCGCGTCAATATGGATACCCGCCCGTTGGGGATCTTCGACATGTCGGCCGGGGGGACGTTCCCGCACCGGCTCGCTTGCAACACCTGGGAGAGCGCCGGTCGCCCTCCGCGCCCAGCCGGGGCGGCTGGGCTGCGCAACTTCACCCTCCAGCTCCGCTCCGCGGACGACCTCGCCGCCACCATAGCGCGCGCCGAGGCTGTTGGCGGACTGGTCGAGCGGGGCGACGATGGTGCATTTGTGGTCGATCCCACCGGGAATCGTCTCTTGCTCACGCGTGCCGCCACCATGGCGACAGCGTGAGCGCTGGTTGCTCGCTCGGCACGTGCGAGAGCGCATAACTTCTTTCCGCACTTGGTGATGCCAACTGGACTTTTGCGGCAGCCTCAAGGGCTTTTGGCACTCTCTCTTACAACCGCAAATACCACCACTTTACACGCCGATGATAGGGCAGCCCTAGCCGCCTATCATCGGCGATCACCGGCATCCTTCCGAAAAGGCTCGCAGAGTTTTGACACTAGCACTTGATGTGTCAGCGGTGGGGTTCCTCATTCAATAGCAAAAGACACGCAAGCAGTTTGAAATAATGGCATGGCATGCCCATGTTTCTGCCATTCTAAAGACGGGCAAACTAAGCTATCCTTAGACCATAAAGAAGCAACAGCTGCATGTGGCACGTACAGAGAAAGCACTTCACGTCAAACCGGAGGCCGTGCCGCAACGAAGTTAGACCGTTGCAAACAACAAGGTTATAGAAAGCTACAAAGGAGAAATAGACATGGCCGATAACATAAGCAATTCGAACAATACGGAGAACAGCACACCCAATCTACCCTTCAAAGTAGAGGGTATCACATGGCACGCAGTCACAGCGGAGCCTGCAGCCTTCAACGGGATGAAGCAGCTGATGACTGAGCAGTTCGGCCTCGCACCGATGATGGAGCTGGATGGGGTGACGGTGTTCGCAATGCAGAATGGAACACTCCTGGAGCTCTATCGTCCCGATAC
>JALZHG010000346.1 GCA_030914045.1 Chloroflexota bacterium
GATAGTACATGCTTTTCAACACGCTGGAGCGTTTTCGAGACCAGCTAGCGTGGACGACTTCGCCTTTCGTAGAGGAACCCGCTACCGAACTATCCTGGTGGATCTCGAGCGTCACGGACTAGTGCGTGTCTGCAACCTCACAGCCATAGCAGGATGGCTGCCAAGGTCAACATAGCCAGGTAGTTGGCCGCCCGCTTCTCGTTTCGGGTGGCGATCCGCCAGAACTGCTTGAGCCGGTTGATCAACCTCTCCATCCGGTTCCGTTGTCGGTACGCCTGCCTGTCGAAGTGCCTCCCTCGGCCTTGGCCCTGCCGCCGGGGGATCACCGCGCTAACCCACCTGCCGTAGCCCGTCTTCCAAGAGCCGTACGCTCGCGGCAGATCTCTCGACGGTGCGCCGGTGCGAAGGATCCATAGGATGGCGTTGATGGCCATGCGGTGGTCCTTTGCCGGGCGCCCCACCCTGGGCTTCTGCGAAGGAAGCAGGGGAAGAAGCCGTTCCCACTCTGGGTCCGTTAATTTTCTTCTCATCCTGCAGAGCAGCAGCGTATGCCGCCTCGCGAACGAAGCCTAGCGCGGCGGTGTTTGCTTTTCGGCTTGGACGTTGAGCTCCTTCAGCAGCTCACGCAGCTGCTCCATGCGATCTTCGCCGAGAAGCTCGGCCCACCGGGCCTCGATCCGGCCCATGATCTCTCGGGCCACGCCGACCAGTTCGCGCCCCTCGCCGGTGAGGCGGACGATCTTGGCCCTCTTGTCGCCAGGATCAGGCTCGCGCTTCACATAACCCCGCTCCTCGAGGTAGTCCACCAAGTAGCCCATCGTCTGCTTGGTCAGTCGCGCCCTTTCGGCCAGTTCGGTTAGTCGAGAGCCCTCCTCGCGTATGTACCCGAAGACGTTGCCGTGGGCGGGGCGGATGTCTGGGTAGCCAGCCTCAGCTAGCCTCTCGTGAAGCTCGTCGACGAGGATCTGGAAGGGACCGTGCAGTAGCTCGGCGATGTTCGTCGGGCGCCCCGGCTCGGGCGAACTCGCGCCCCGGTCTCGGTTCGCTCTCGCGGTTTCGGCTTCTTCTCTAACGAATCTTTCCAATAATCTCTCGCTCCTCTTGACAAGTTGATCAGAATCTCTTACTGTTTAGTCAAAGAGCCTTACGATCTTATGATACCACCCTGGTTTCGGGCGGGACACTCTGGGGCGTCGGGCTAAAAGAGGGAAGGAGATCCCGCTTGGAAGAAGACAAGAGGGTTGTTCCCCTCGAAGCACACCAGCTTGGCCGAGCCCGCGAAGTGATGGGCCGGGCCTTTCAGGATGACCAACTGCTCAAGTACCTCGTCCCCGATGACGTCAAGCGGGCCCGCCTGGCGCCGTCGTTCGTCGGCAAGGTCGTGCGCTACTGTTCGTCGTACGGGGAGGTCCATACCACTCCCATGCTAGAGGGGGTTGCTTGCTGGCTGCCTCCGGGCAATTCCGCGCCGACCTTCACCCGGATGCTGCGCACGGGCCTGCTCACGGAGCCGCTGAAGTTTGGGAGGGCGGGGTTGCGCAGGTTCATGGATATGGTGAGCTACACCGAGAAGGTCCACAAGCGGGCGGTGCCAGGACCTCATTGGTACCTATGGGGCCTAGGCGTCGAACCGTCCGAGCAGGGCAAGGGCATCGGCGGGGTGCTGATGCAACCCATCCTGAGGCGGGCCGGGGCGGAAGGTTTGCCCTGTTACCTTGAGACCGAGAACGAGCGCAACTTGCCATTCTACGAAAGGCATGGCTTCGAGGTAGTCAGCGACGGCGAAGTGCCAAAGCGCGGGCTTCGGGTTTGGGCGATGGTGAGGAACCCTCACTCAGCAGATACGAACTTCGCAGACACGCCCTAGTGGACGTTCTGCCCGACAGAAGCGCGGACACGTTCGCCCGGGGGCTCAGGGAGCATCCGGGGGTCGAGGCGGTGAGCAGGAACCGTGGCGGTGAATACGCCGAGGCTGCATGTAAAGCGGCACCCGGTACCGTACAAGTCGCCGACCGTTTCCACCTTCCGAAGAACCTGAGGGACGTCGTCCCCGGACATCGTCTGCTCGACCATCTCCATCCCCTACGCTGCTGTTGCGGCCGGGAACGCCTCTCTCGAACATGTCGTCCGAGTTGGTCCTTATCTGGTCAAATGCGTCCATGCTCTTGGCGTAGAGTGGCACGCACGGCCAGTAACATGGAGCCATGGTTTCCATGATGATTTGACGGTAACGTTGACAGGTGCCGAGGTGAACAGCGGTGACCAAGCTAGAAACGCAAACCCCAAGAATTTGGTTCGAATGAGCGATTTTTGGAACACCCACGAGACTCTCAAGCCGCTTTCGCATGGCGGAGGCCAGGGGTTCGAGTCCCCTCGGGTCCACTCTTTTTTCAGCTTAACTAAGCGGAAAACTCGGTACAATAGAAGAACTCCACATCGTAAGTACCGTCCGCGGTGCGACCCCACGGTTATGAGGGTATTTGCGGGTCTTTTGTCGGCATAGCAGTACTTGCGGACGATGCGGTCGGTACTTTGTGGTGTCTTAGGATCTCGTCAACCAGCTTGAGTCCGGGTAAGAGTGCCTGTTACAGTGGACGCACGGAGATGAACTCTCTAGCGGTAGCAGCTCCGGTGACGAAGGTAGTTGGGGACCTGCGTTTCACTTGTGGCAAGTTCCCCATTCGAGGGATGCGCCGTGTCTCAACGGGGGTGATCATTCGCTCCGTAGCAATTGTTGTGAACAGGTAAGGAGAATGTTGCCTATGCCACCTTCGGATCTCTCTCTGCCGGATGCCCTCGGGGCCGGAGCTGGGCATGCTTTTTGATCTGATCCGGGCGCTGCTGGCGGCGACCTTGGTCGGGATCGCGCCGGGGTGGTTTTGGGCGAAGGTCTTGTGCGCCGCGGCGGACCGCGTCGAACGGCTCATCTACTCGGCGGCGCTCTCGATCACGCTGGTGCCGAGTGTCGCGCTTGTGCAGGCACGCATCTTTGGCACGGGCGTGACGCTAGGCGTGACCATCGTCTCCGTTCTATCGGTGCTGGGTACGGGGATCGCCGCGTACCTCACGTTCGGTCCCGCCAAGGGGCCTGACAAGCCCCTCCTTTCGCGCCCAGTCTCGTTAGATCTCCCCGCGCTGATACCCCTCATTGGAGCGTTTGCGCTCGCGCTGGGGGTTCTCCTCGGCCAAGTGCCCGGCGAGCGGGTGATGCCCTTGATGGCGCCGCTGGTGTTCTTGGGAGGGATCATCTATCTGCTTGGAGCCCGACGCGGCACACCGCTCCCTCAATCCCGCGAGCAAGCCTCCGAG
>JALZHG010000347.1 GCA_030914045.1 Chloroflexota bacterium
ATTGACGGCTGGACCGTTGCCATCGTGGCGTAGAAATGCAACAAAAGGTCCTGAAATCGCGTATAATTAGATAGAAACACGGCGAGTCCGCTCGTGCCCTTCGACGGTACGTGTGATAGTAAGAGGGTTTTAGGCGAACTAGAAAGAAACAAAGAGGAGACCAGAAGATGTTCTTCGATCCTAGATATATATTCTTTGTGATGATCCCAGGCGTCGTCCTGATGCTGTTGGCTTCTTGGTGGGTGAAGAGCGCCTTCGAGAAAGGCTCAAAGATCCCCAACTTGCAGCGGCTGACGGGCGCGCAGGTGGCCCGCATGATTCTCGACCGCTCCGGACTCACCGGCGTCGTGGTCGAGCCTACGCAGCCGCACGGCATGAGCCTTTCTTCCGGTGCGTCACCCGACCTGGACGATCACTACGACCCGAGGGGGAAGGTGCTCAGGCTGTCGCCCAGGGTGTACGGCAGCGCGTCGGTAGCCGCAATCGCGGTGGCCGCTCACGAGGCCGGGCACGCGATACAGGACGCGCAAGGTTACACTCTAATGCGCGCCCGCACTGCCATCGTGCCGGTAGCCAACATCGGCTCACAGCTAGGCGGCATCCTGGTTGTGATAGGCGTAATCTTCCAGATGACGACCCTTGCCTGGCTGGGTCTCGCCGCATTCGCTACGGCGGTGCTCTTCTCGCTGCTCACCCTGCCGGTAGAGCTTGACGCCAGCTCCCGCGCCATGAAGCTGCTCACCACTATGGGCATCGTGGACCGCACGGAGCACGGTCAGGCCAGGTCAGTGCTCACAGCCGCTGCCTTCACCTACGTGGCGGGCCTCGCGGTGGCGGTGCTCAACCTGCTCTACTACGTGATGCTCGTCACGGGCATGGGCAGGAGCGACGACTAACACCGTTCAGCACTCTGGAAGTGGGAAGAGGGCTGGTATCATACCAGCCCTCTTTTTTGCATCTCAAGGCAGGGCCAGGGGCACAGATTTTGGTTATAATAAGTCATGGAGCAAACCAGCACAGCGTCGCAGCCTCTCACGCTCAAACCGCGCGATCCCAGGCCCAACATATATGACCTCAGCCCCGACCGCCTGACCGCCGTCATGGTCGAGTGGGGCGAGCCTGCGTTCCGGGCCAAGCAGGTGCTGCACTGGCTCTACAAGGAGCTTGTGACCGGCTTCGATGCCATGACCAACCTGCCGCAGACGTTGCGCGCCAGGCTGGAGGAAACATACCGCGTCGGTTCCGCCGAACTTGTGGCGCAGAAGATCTCTTCCGACGGCTGGACGCGTAAGGTGCTGCTGAAGATGAAGGACGGCAGCACGGTCGAGTCGGTGCTGATGCTCTACTACGACCGGGCCACGGTGTGCGTGTCTTCGCAGGTGGGCTGCGCGATGGGCTGCTCTTTCTGCGCCACCGGGCAGATGGGCTTCACCCGCAACCTCACCAGCGGCGAAATCCTGGAACAGGTGCTCTGGTTCAACCGCTGGCTGCGCGAGCACCCACACCGCGCCGTGCTCTCTAGCGACGCCCGACCTCGCTACACCGGCGACAAGGCACCCAACCCTGCAGGTGCGGCCGGGAAGCAGGACGAACTCGACCTCTGGCACGTGAACCAGGACGAGCAGGCGCAACGCACGCCCAATGAAATCTCTGCCGTCACCAACATCGTATTCATGGGTATGGGTGAGCCGCTGGTCAACTACGCAAACCTGTGGGGCGCGATCCGATTGCTCAACTCGCCGCAGGGGCTTGGCCTGGGCGCGCGGCGCATGACGGTAAGCACCGTGGGCGTGGTGCCGCAGATACGGCGAATGGCCCACGAAGAGATTGCGGTGAACCTGGCGGTGTCGCTGCACGCGCCAAACGACGAGCTAAGGAGCCAGATGGTGCCGATGAACTCGCGCTTTGGCGTCGAGGAGTTGATGTCGGCCTGCCGGGAGTACATCGAGGGCACCAAGCGGCGGATAACGTTCGAATATGTGCTCATCAAGGACGTTAATGATGGCCTGCATCTTGCGCATCAATTGGCGGGGCTATTGAAGGGGATGCTCTGCCATGTAAACCTGATTCCCCTCAACCCTGTGCCTGGTACGGACTTGCTTGCCACCCCGCGCGAGCAGGTCTTCGCGTTCCAGAAGATAGTGCAGGACGCAGGCATCTGGACCACGGTCCGCATCGAGCGAGGGCAGGATATAGCGGCCGCCTGCGGGCAGCTTAAGGTGCAGGAAGAACCCAACTCGCACCGGCGTTCCCTGAACCCGGAGCTTGTGCAGGCGCACGTTCAAGCCGACCTTGCCGCCGCTATGTAGGCGGCAGGCACGTTAAACCATAGAGGGCGCGGAACAGTAGATATAGTGGGCCGAAGGCGTGGCGTTGTCTTCTTCCGCCCGCCATCCTTGCTATACAGTCGTACAGGGGCAAAGTATGTCTGACAGCATCTCCGACGGCAGCCTGCAACAAGGCGATTTCTCTTCCAGGCCCACCAGACCGGCGCGTCCCCGCGTGGAACCTGTGCCCGTGCTCGACGCCGCCGAGCGGGTCACGGTGCAGATAGACCTCCTGCGGGAGCAGTACGAATCTATCATGCGAATATGCCGGGAGAACGAGTGGAAGGAGCAGGAAGGGCTGCTCACCGTGCTCATGTCGGGCCTCGGCTACCTCGACTCTACCTTGCAGGTGGAGAGTATCAACCGCAGCGAGGACGCGGGCGAGCTAGTGCGCCGCGTGGACAGCCTGGTGCAGGACCTAGCAAGCTACCACTCGATGTACGCCGTGATGAAGTTCAAGGCGTTCAAGCTGTACAAGCTGAGCCAGACGCTTGAGTTCAACGTGGCCGGTTTGCGGGCCACCGAGCGGATGTGGGAGGAATGGGCCGAGCGGATGCGCAAGGAGCAGGCGGAACTGCGCACCGAGGTACTGCGATTGCGCGCGGTGATGTCGGAGTTCGATGTGACGACGCGCACAGATGACGGCGGCACCGAGGTCCGCAAGTTCGAGGAAGTCCTGCCGTTTATTCTCCCCGCGCTACAGCAACCTACCGCGCCCTCCGACTACAGCGCCTGGGAGCATGGCAACCGCCCCGCGCCCGCCGAGGAGTCGAGCCACAGCGCGGATACGGTGAGGCTCCTGCCGTCGGGGCAGCAAGCGTCTCCTGGTTTGTGGGCGAGAGTGGTCAAGCGGTGTAAGGGGTGGTTCCGGTAGGGGTAATGAAGCTGGCATGAGGAAGAGCCTGGTCTACGACTTCGGACCAGGCTCTCTTTAGCTTGAGACTTGGTCTCATCAGAATCGCCAGCCGACGCCCCGCGATTG
>JALZHG010000144.1 GCA_030914045.1 Chloroflexota bacterium
GGGAGGGAGTTCGGTTATGGACATTGGTCTACTCTCCTGTTTGTATGTAACGCGTAACACGTAACTCGTAATTAAGAGTGAGTTACGTGTTACGCGTTACGTGTTACCCTCGCCTCTCCTACCAAGCGTTCAATCTGCCCCAGGTGACTTTCGTCATGGCGGAGGCCGTTGAGGAAGCGGCGCACGCAGTTGATGGGCGGGCGGTCCTCGCGTGGGGTGTAGGTGTTGTCGAGGTGTGGCGCGTCGGGCCACACCTCGAGGGTCGCCAGGCGCATACGGCGGCTCTCCTCAAGGCGGTGGCGACACTGCTCCACCGTGGTCACCGTACGCCAGGGCACCTCGCTGCGAGAGCGGCCGTGGAAGGGCACCCCACGCGCCAGTTCCGCGGCCAGGAAAGCGGACTCTTCAGACGAAGCGGTGGTATGCACGATTACGTGCGCCAGCGTCCAGGGCATCTTCAGTTCGTCAGCCGTCGCGGCCTCGGGGTCGTTGGCTTGGGGGTCGGGCACTTCCAGCGTGACATCCGCGTCTTCGCAGTCCTGTATAAGCTCCAGTATTCTATCTACCATCTCATTAGTAAGCTGGCGTAAATCGTCTGCTGTCAGGTCGGTGTGCGACAAAGAGGCTATGGCTTGCATCAGGTTGTGTATGGCTCCTTCTCTTCGAGTGCTTGTTGGAGCGATTCTATCGTTTCCCGTGCCAGGCGACTCTTCTCAATGCCGACAGGCAGCGTGCTCTTACCTAGGTCACGATACACGCGGGCCAACTCGGGAGCGGACTCGTCCAGGGCGGCCAGGTGCCGGGCCACGGTACCGGCGTCTCCACGGGCTATGGGGCCGGTGAGGGCGTCGGGCAGGCCCAGCGACTCCAGATTGTCTATCGTACCGCGCAACAGGGGCATCAGGTAGCGCAGGGCGGTGGCATCATCGGGAGCTATGCCCTGGCTCACCAGCAGCTCGGAGGCGAGGGCGGCCAGCGTCACCGTGTAGTTGGAGGCGATAACGGCGGCGGCGTGGTACAGGGTCTTCTGCGCGGCAGTGAGGTGAATAGCTACCCCGTCCAGCACCCGCGCCAATGTATCCAGTTGCTCGACCAGCGGCGAATCGCCTTCAATGGCAAACGTGGAGCCGGGCATGTGCTGCACGGCGGCTTCTAGGCTGGCGAAGGTCTGCAAGGGGTGGAACGAGGCGATCATGGCACCCATGTCGCGGGCGGGTTGCAGCACGTTGCTGGGCAACGCCCCGCTGCAATGTACTACGCCCTGCCCTTCCCGCCAGCCGCCCAAGGCGGCGATCTCCAGGCAGAGGGGGCCAATCGCGTCGTCCGGCACGGTGAGGAACACAATGTTCGAGTGGGCAACGGTAGCGGCTCGGGAGGTAGCGGTGCCCGGCTCCAGGCGAGCGGACATTGCCATGCGACGGCTGCTGGACATAGAGCGACCGGCCACTGCCCTGACGTTCACCCCGCGGGCGTGCAGCAGGGCAGCCAGGGCCGTCCCTACCTTGCCCGCGCCTATGAAGCCGATGGGACCTATGGGCGTGGAGGTGGAAGCTGTGGGAGATGTAGAAGGCTCGTCGTCCGGCTGCTGCCGTCGCGAGCCGGTCTGTTGCATATCGTCAATCATTACGGCCATGAAAATACCCCATGCTAGCAACATCAGCACGGGGGCATGGGGGACAAAGGCCACGCGGGCGCATCGTCCGCACGCGCAAAGCACAATATGGTAGTTTGTCCGCCATCTCGGTCCCGTGCGGGATCCAAGTGGTCCAGGTCCATTATAGCACGCGGCGCAAGGGACGAGGTAAGGGTGGGTACCACTAACCACTGGCATGCCTCATGCACCTGGTCTAAGGGCGCTAATAAGTAGTAGCTATCTCACGAATGAAAGTAAAGAATATGAGCACCAGAGTCCCCACATTGTCATTTCGAACGTAGTGAGAAATCTCGTCCTTCGGCACCTAAATATCACCTTTCCTATAAGCTAGAGTCTCGTAAGAAAAGAGTCACACCTGCATGCAGGACGAGATTTCTCACTACGTTCGAAATGACAATGTGGGGCCATGTACTGATGTTCGAAAATGTTGTTTTTGAGATAGCTTCTAGTACTACAAACCCGATTATGTGCCGAGGAGTCTGTTCATGCGAGGTAAAGCGTTACTGGGGTTGGGTGCGGGAATAGCGGCAGCCGCCGGGCTTGGAGCGTTCAACCGCAGCGTTACCCTGGCTCCAGAACAGGTGGAGCCTGCGCTGCCCTTCGAGCCGACCTACTGGAAGTGGCGACACGGCAACGTCGCGGTCTACCAGGCGGGCGACCCGGCGAACCCGCCGCTGCTGTTGCTGCACGGGCACAACGCCGCCGCTTCGGCCTTCGAGATGCGCTATCCCTTCTCGCTGCTTTCCGGTAGGTACAACGTCTACGCTCCCGATTTGCTGGGCTATGGCCTCACCGACAGGCCCGACATCGAGTACACGCCGGAACTGTACATGGAGCTTATCGAGGACATCCTGCGAGAGGTGGTGCAGCGCCCGGCGACCGTGATAGCCTCATCCCTCTCCGCCGCGCACGCGATTGAGGTGGCGTTCAGGCTGCCCGAGTGGATAACCTCCCTGGTCCTGTTCTGCCCCACTGGCCTGCGGAAGCTGACCGCGCAATCGCCACAAGGCAAGGCGATAGGGACATTGTTCCGGACGCCCCTCCTTGGTGAGGCGCTGTTCAACGGACTTGTCTCACGCCCCAGCCTACGCTACTACCTGGAAAAACAGAGCTACTTCGATCCCAACCTCGTAACAGACGAATTGGTCGAACGCTATTACAACACGGCCCACGCGCCTGGTGCCCGCTACGCTCCCGCGGCCTTCGTGGGCGGCACGCTCTACTGGGACGCGAACGAAGCCTGGACGCGGTTGGAGCAACCCGTGCTCATAATCTGGGGCCGAGACGCCACGTTTACCCCCTATTCCGATGCAGCCGTCTTCGTCGCCACCAACCCCGCCGCCCAGGTGCAGGAGATCAACCATGCAGGCATCCTCCCCCACGACGAGCAGCCTGAGCAGGTGGCAAACATCATCACGGAGTGGCTGGGGGTTCTGAAACGTGAAACGTGAAACGTGATGCGGTACACTGGGTATCAGTGCCGTAAGAACGATGGATTATTCAGGAGTATGGCTTTGTCCAAGTAGAAGCGCGGGACCACACTCCGCCCTGTCATCCTGAGCGTAGCGAAGGATCGCAAAAAGGTGGCATACGGATGGCGTTGAACTATGAGCAACAAAGGCGGGGTGCTGAAGGTTCGCCGTAGCGGTAACAGGAGCATCTGAGATCCTTCACTGCGTTCAGGATGACAGGGGGGAGTGTGGTCCCGCGAGACAAAGAAAGTCCTGCACGAACCAAATAACACAAGCCGCATCACGTTTCACGTTTCAGAACCACCTCTCAGAACCTGCTATGTATAAACTACTCAATCTCATAGCCGTGGCCTTGCACGTTATCGGTTATACAGTCGTGGGGGTGTTCGTCGCTAATACCCGGCTCATGGGCTGGGAAATGGGGAAGTACAAGCCAACAATCATCGTAGCGCACCTGCTGCTCTGGCCACTGGTAGGTCTTGCAAGGTCGTTTGGGAGCGGCGGGTTCTGGGCCTTCCTCCGGTCGTTGCTCCTTCCCTTTTCGAGGGGGTGGTTGTCCCGCGCCCTGTTTGTGGGGCTGGGCACGCGCTACCTGGCGCAGGAGGTCTACAGGAGGACGCACCCCAGGTCGCTGCCGGGCGAGCTCTTGAGCGCGGAGGTGGAGGACATCGACCTCACAAGCCAGGTGATCAAAGCTGGGCTGCCCGACAACCTGTACATGCGCCTGGTGCCACCCCGCCTGAACCACGTATTCCGCTTGCAGGTGTCCACCTATACTGTCAGGCTGAACAACTTACCCCCACAGCTCGACGGTTTCAGCATAGTGCAGCTTTCGGACTTCCACCACGGCGATTTCACTTCCGAGGAGTTCGTGCGCTGCGTGGTTGGAAAGACGTTGCAGCTTTCGCCCGACCTCGTTGTGCTGACCGGCGACACGCAGACGGAACAGCGGGACATAGAAGATATAGCCCGCCTGTTGGCCCCGCTTGGCGAGTGGTCGCGGCGGGAGCGAGGCGGCACAGGCGTGCTGGCGGTGCTCGGCAACCACGACAGGTTCGATGACAGCCAAGCGCATATCACGGACGCCCTGCGCCGTGCGGGCATCAGGGTGCTGCACAACGAGCACGTGGCCCTGGAGCGGCAGGGCGAGAAGTTGTACGTGGCTGGCGTAGCGGACCCCTGGTCGCAGCGAGCCGACATGGACCTGGCCCTGCACGGCATCCCACCGGGTAGCTGCACCCTCCTGCTCTGCCACGTTCCCGATTACCTGCTGGTCGCCTCCCGATACCCCGTGGCCCTGATGCTCTCCGGCCACAACCACGGAGGCCAGATAAAGCTGCCTCTAGTCGGCCCGGTGCTCGTCTCCTCTCGCTACAACCGCCGCTATGCCCAGGGCTTCCACAAGCTGAACGACACCCTCATGTACATCAGCAACGGTCTCGGCGGCTACCCCCCTATCCGCTGGGGAGCCAGGCCGGAGATTGCGAAGATAGTACTGAGGACGATGGACGATAGACGATAGTAGAGACGAAAACGCAAAGACGTAAAGAACGCTAAGGACGCGCAAAGATTAGTATTGTTGGATACTAACCACTAACCACTAACCACTAACCCCTTGTACATCGTCCATCGTCCATCGTCCATCGTCTATCAAGGCGTCTGCATCGTCAGCGTCAGCATCTTCGACAGTTGGGCGCGGGTGACTTCCAGGTCGGGCTTGAAGAAGCCGCTGGAGTAGCCGCTGATGACGCCCTTGCTGTAGGCCGTCTCGATGTAGCCGTAGGCCCAGGAGGTGTTGGGCACGTCCCAGAAGTGCTCCATGCCGGGCGCTGTGGGCTGCCACCCTTTGGCGACCACCAGCATCTTGGCGGTCTGCGCCCGCGTGATAGGTGTGTTGGAGCGGAAAGTGCCGTCCGAGTAGCCGCTGATAACGTCGCGCAGGTGGGCCGTCTCGATGTACTGGTAGTAGGGGCTGCCGGGGTCCACGTCGGTGAAGCTGGCGAAGTACGGGTTGTACAGGTTCCAGCCCATGCCCAGCACCAGCATCTTGGTGAACTGGCCTCGCGTGGTGTTGTTGTTAGGGCGGAAGTGGCCGTCACCGTAGCCGCTGATAATGCCTCGGCAGAACAGGTGCGCGATATGGTCGTAGGCCCAGTAATCGCCGGGCACGTCGTAGAAGGCCATGCCGCAAGGGCCTGGGGGCGGAGGTGCGGCTGTTGGTGCTGGTACGGGGGTGTTGGTGGGCTGTGGCTGGCTACCTGAGAAGGGACCCGCGCTCACCTGCGAAAGCGGCGATGAGTCGCTGTAGCTGACCTGCTTGAAGGTGTAGAAGTTGGGGCTTGCGGCGGTGGCACCGTAGCGCATCATCGTCCCGTATTCAAGCGCGGTGGTGGAGATCCGTATCTCCCAGTCGAGGTGGGTGCCTGGGTCGGGGTCGCACGAGCCGAAGGACGCGCCGTCGTTGCCCTGGTAGCCGAGTAGCTGCCCCGCCTGCACAGACTGGCCCGGCGACACAGCCAGGTACATGGCCCCGGTGTCGCTGTTGCCCATGTGAGCGTAGAAAGTGTAAGTATACATACCGTTGCCGCCCACGTTGTAGCCGTGGTCGATGGCTACCTGGGTGCCGTAGCCATCGTTGATAAACTGCGCGAGCGCCACTGTGCCCGCGGCCGCCGCGTACACCGGGTACTGGCCCGCCACGCAGCCGCCCGATACGTCTATGCCGTGGTGGAAGGTGTAAGCCGCGTACTGTAGCGCGTGATCCTGGTCGTAGTAGTAGCCGCTGCTCTCGTAGGTGATCGGCTCTACGAACAGGGTAGTGACCCAGCCCGTAGTAGGCATGCCCAACCCGCCCGTCTGCGGTGCAGCCGGACCCTTGCTCGCCGGAGGCTTGGGAGCCGCCTCCACGATACCCGCCGCCAGCAACCCCGACGCTACCCCAAGCAGCACCAGGCACACCACCGACATGGCGAAGCGCAGGGCCTGCCAGGTGCGGGGCGCGATGTGCGCCACGCTAATATTCAGGTCGGGTGCGGGGAAGCGGTCCAAAGCGTTATTTCTCCACGGTGACGGTAGATGCCAGGTCGTCCAGGGTGGCAAGGATGGCTTTGGTATCTGCCTCGGAGGTACCGGGGCCGATGTAGGTCACGAACCCCGAAACGGGGGTGCCGCTAGCGTCGTAGACCAGCACGGTATAGGTGCTCGCAGCCTTGTTGGTGTCGATAGGAGTATCCACCTGCGTCACTACGCGCATATCACCCGCGCTACGTGTCTTGCTCTGCGAAGGTTTGATGCTGGGTGCCACGCCCGCGACCTTCTGCCCGAACAGGAAATCGGTACTTGCGCAGCCGGGTGGCAGGTGTGAGCCGAGGCCCTGGTTGGTGTTCTTGTCGCCGGGGCAGTAAGTGAGATCCTCGGTCCAGGTGGGCGGGTATCGATAGCTAAGGCGTGCGCCGTCCGCGCCGGCGCGGCTGTGCTGCGTCCACGCACCGGGGCCTGCGGCTGCCTGGCTCTCAGGCGTGGTGGGCGTAGGCGCACCCATGTTGTCAGCCGGGCTGTTGGGCGGGAGCGTCCCCGTTGTGGCGGTCGGAGGCGAAGGCGTCTGCGTCGGCTCGGTCACGGCGGGCAGGGTTTGGCCTTGCTCTTCGCCCTTGGAAGCCTGGGGGTGAGAGCCTGTACCGCTCGTCGGCCCGCAGCCCGCGAAAGCTACTGACGTGATGGCTATTAGAATGAAGTAGAGTGCGTACCGTCTCATTGCGTGCCGGGCTTCGGGTGCTTTGCGCATAATTTGCTCCGGTTTCCAGGGTGTGTCGTACAAGCATGACGAGTAAGGCCTCGCCCGGTTGCAGTGAGTGTAGCAAGGTGACGTACGTTATGGCAAGTTAATTCCCTGGTACTATCAGGTGACATAACGGGGTAGATAGTACTGCCGGGCCAGGGGATTGTAGTTCCCTGCTGTGGACGCCCGTTAAGAGAAACCCGTCGTTAAGAGACGCCCGTCGATTGAAATCGAGGGCTACAGTTTGCAAAGTCCCCTTCGAGGACTACAACATCTTCTTATGTCTCTCCAAGTTCTTTGAGATGTATCAGTCTGCCTATGCAGACCTCGCCATGTGTAGCCCTCGATTTCAATCGACGGGCGTCGCCCTATGCAACCTGTAACATCTCTACCCTATCCCATATCCCTCCTGCTGAGAACGACCTCACCCTGGTCGTAGTGCTGCCTATTGCCTGCCACGGTCGCTTGCGGTATACTCGTCCAACCAATCTCTAGCAACTAAAAAGGAGCAAGAAGCTAAAATGACTAGCATACTGGTGCATGTGACTACCGGTCCGGAGAACCCCACCCGCGCCGCGCTCGCCTTCCTGGTAGCCCGGAGCGCCATAGACGAAGGGCATAGCGTCACGCTCTTCCTGGCGGGTGATGCGGTGCAGCTAATTAGAGACGCAGTGCTGGACAACCTGGTTGGCTTGGGCACGGGTAAGTTGCGCGAGCACTACGAGGCAATTGTGGCCGGTGGTGGCAGGTTCTACCTCTCCGGCATGTCCTCCAAGGCCAGGGGAGTGGGCGAGGCAGACCTGGCAGGCAAACCCTGTGAGATGGCGATGCCCACCGTCCTGGTCCGCCTCTCCCTGGAACACGACCGCATGTTCACCTATTGACGCCCAGCCTGGAACTGTAACGTAACTATCAAGCAGCCCACAGAGGCTGCTTTTTCTTCTGTGGATTCCCACGCTTTTACCCAGCAAAGCCGTATAATAAGACTCCAACCAAATTCGCAATTCGAAATTCCAATTTCCAAATCCCCCATGACTCTTTTCTGCTCCACATGCGAACACTACTCCGCGCTTCCCCCTTACGCAGGGGGTGAGCTGCCGTCGAGTGCCCTTTGCGAGCACTGCGGCGCTGCCCTGCCCCAGGAGCACGTCGAGTCGCGGCTGATGCAGGCGGATCTCGGCTTGTGGCCCGCCGAACTGCTTGCGCCGGAGGCCCCGGTTGCCGAGCCGGAAAGCATCATGGTCACCGGGACGGTAGTTGAGACTAGCGTTTCCATCACGCCCAAGAAGCGGCACAACAAGCGCGGCGACGACTATTACTACCAGCTCTATTTCGACTACACGGCCGCTGCTGAAACCACCACGGAAGAAGCCGCTACCATCCAGGCCAACACCACCTACATCAACGGCAACGCGGCCCATAACGGCACTAGCAACAGTAATGGCAATGGGAACGGTAACGGCCATCACGGGGAGAATGGCAACGGCAACGTTAGTGGCAACGGCAACGGTTCGGGCGTGGACCTCGCTATTACCGAGACGGTGCCTTTTACGTTCTTCGGTGAAGGTGAGGGCGGTGGCTCCGCTGCCGCAAACACCGAAGGTGAGTCTGCCAAAGTAACGTCGCCGGGCAACTACAACGACTTCGAGTACGAGCTCATAAACGACCCCTCGCGGCTGGCCCAGGTCGCCGAGCTACTGGCGCACGAAACGGTGCTGGGCGTCGACACCGAGACCACCGGCCTCGACCCACACGTGTCCGAGTTGCTGCTACTACAGGTGGCTACCGCCGACAAGGTCTATATCGTGGATTGCAGGCGGGTGGTGCCCATCGCCCTCAAGCCCCTGTTGGAGAACCCAAACGTCCTCAAGGTGGCCCAGAACGCCAAGTTCGAGTACGAGATGCTCAAGCAGCAGTGCGGCATCACGCTCACGAACATGTACGATACGATGCTCGCGGAGCGCATATGCACGGCGGGCTTGGGCCGCGAGATTTCCCTCAAGCAAATTGCGGCGCGATACGTGGGGGCTGTGCTCGACAAGTCGGTGCGAGAGGCGTTCTACAAGCTGGCCCACAACGGCGACGCGTACCTGGCCCCTGAGCAGTTGCACTACGCCGCCCGCGACGCTTTCATCATGATCCCCATCTGGCACTTGCAGAAGAAGGAGCTTGAGAGGCACAAGCTGGAGGACGTAGCCAAGCTGGAGTTCCAGTGCATCGCGGCGGTGGGCGACCTGGAGCTTGCGGGCGTGCAAATTGACGTTGCCAAGTGGCGCAAGATCATAGAGGACGTGGCGGTGCAGCGCGAGAAGTCGGCGGTAGAGCTGAGCGAGATGCTCCAACCCGCCACCATGCAGGCCACGATGTTCGGCATACCTTCCATCAACCTGAACTCCTCGACGCAGCTAATGGAGGTGTTCGGCAAGCTTGGCGTGGACCTGCCGGACACAAGCGAAGCCACGCTGTCCAAGTTCAACCACCCCGCAGTCGCCAAGCTGCTGGAATACCGCTCGCACGAGAAGACACTGTCGGCCTTTGGCGAGAACGTGCTGGGCCTCATCAACCCCAAGACGGGCCGCATCCACCCCGACTTCAACCAGCACGGCGCGGACACGGGTAGGTTCTCATGCACAAAACCCAATGTGCAGCAAATACCCGCCACCTCCGACTTCCGCAAGTGTTTTGTCGCGACGGAGGGATATAAGCTAATTACCTGCGTGGCTGAAGGTACTCGCGTGCTGACGACACGAGGCCTGATTCCCATTGAGCAAGTTGTTGTTGGCGATAGAGTACTCCAGGAAGATGGCAGCACAAGGCTTGTGCAACGCGTCATCGACCAGGGCAACAAGGCGACTCTACGGTTGAAAACGGCTCTCGGCTATGAACTGGTAGCCACGCCTGAGCATAAAGTACGAATCCTGAACGGCGTGGGCGATTACGTCTGGGAAGAGGCTGGCCGCTTGCAGGAGGCTTCGACGGTAGCTATAAAGATAGGCTCCGGCGAAGTATTTGAAGGAGCACAGTTCGAGTTACCCTATTCGCAGGAGAACCACCACAACGCGGTAAATAGGCTACTGCCTGTCACGATTACAGAAGAACTTGCACTCTTGCTCGGCTACATAACAGGCGACGGCACCCTAATCAAGGACTACATTGGTTGGGTAGTGAACCAGCGCGATACGGATGTAGCCGAGTACCTGGATCACATCAGTAATCTACTCCTTTCTTACGTACCCAAGAGCTATTCCTATCGCGGGGTTATAGACCAGCGCATATACAGCTTGCAGATCAGACGATGGTTGGAAGCTATAGGCGCATCTAAGGCGCGAGTACCTGATTTCCTGTGGTCGTCTCCGAAACCTATTGTGGCAGCTTACCTCCGAGGTCTATTCGAGGCGGATGGGTCGGTTCAGAGCACAGACACCGGCAAAATCAGCTTCTCTACGGTACATGAGGAACTTGCATCGGAGGTACAGACGCTATTCTTGAGAATGGGAATTGCCGCTACGCGAAGGAAGCAAGAACATGGCAAGGGGTGCGGCCACATCTGGTCCATTACCATACCCTCGGCCTGGAATAGAGCCTTCTACGAAAACGTAGGGTTCCTGTCGAAGCGAAAGACCGCAGAGCTTGTAAAGCTGCTCGCACGCAAAGTCAAGCAGGAGCATGGTGCCATGCCGAACCTGCAAATTAAGGCTCGACATCTAGTCCACAGTGGTGGCGCTTCACGAGCGGTCAACCAACTTCTCGCTAACACTCGCAATAGGGGAAGTGTTGTGACTGTAGCGTTAGCGGAGCGTGTGCGGAGCGAATCCCCACAGGTAGCCAATCACCTGGGCCTCCACCATTTGCTGGATAACTCGATGATCTTTGACCGGATCACGGAGGTAAGCCCAGCAGGCGTCCAACGCGTCTACGACCTAACTATTGAGGGGACTTCCACCTACATCACACAGGGCTTCGTCAGCCACAATTGCGATTATTCACAGGCGGAGCTTCGCATCCTGGCAGAGCTATCGGGCGACCCTGGCTTCGTGGGCGCGTTCCAGTCGGGCGGCGACCTGCACTCCCTCACCGCCTCGCAGATGTTCAACGTACCGCTAGAGCAGGTGCAAAAATCGCAACGCTCGGCGGCCAAGGCGATCAACTTCGGCCTCGCGTACGGCATGGGTCCGGGCGGCTTGGCCCCGCGCCTCGGCGTGACGCTGGACGAAGCGAAAGAGCTAATCGCCCGCTACTTCAAGGCATACCCAGGCGTGCAGCAGTGGCTCGACAAGGCAGCCCGGGACGCCGTGCGCAACGGCTACTCGGTCACCATGCTGGGCCGCAAGCGTTTCTACAGCATGCCGGATGAAGGCCTGAAGAAGATCAACGAGGACGAGTGGCGCAAGCAGATAGCCGCGATAGAGCGTCAGGGTAAAAACTCACCCATTCAGGGCTGCGTCAGCGGTGACACGCGCATATTTGAGGAGACGCGGGGCTACGCGCCCATAGCCAGCATGCGGGGGCAGGTAGTGTCCGTGTGGGACGGCAGCCGCTTCTCGCAGGCGGTGGTGGTGTACAGCGGCAAGAAGCAGCGCGTAAAGGTTCACCTGTGGGATGGTAACTACATAGAGTGCAGCCCCGACCACAGGTTCCTGGTGCGCCCCACAACAGGGAACGACCTGTGGAGGACTCCCGCCGAGTTCAAGCCACAGCAGCGTATCGTGTTGGGCGAGGCCGTACCTACCTGGGGCGGGCCGATAAACATACCGGCCCATAGCTGTAACGGCTCCTGGAACGCCAAAGATACAAGCCTCAGCCAGATTAGCGACCCCGCGGCGCTTGGCGAGTGGCTGGGCAGGCTGGCTTCGGACGGCACAGTGACATTCAGCACTGCTTCCCTCATGGTGGCCGAGCATGAAGAAATCTTGCTCCCCAGGCTCCAGGCCATAAGCGCCGAATTTGGGCACGTCGGACACAGTATTCGCTCCACCGAAAGCCGGCCCAAGCGTTTCCACAAGCTGACGGTGTCGTCCAGGGGACTGGCGCAGCAGTTGAGCGAGCTTGGCGTCAAGGAGCGAGTACCCGATTGCGCCTGGCAGGACAGCCGGGTGCTCGCCGGGTACCTGCGCGGCCTGTTCGACGGCGATGGCACAGTCAACGCGGACGGCGCTTTCCTGGTCTTTGGGCAGCGCGACAAGCACCTGGCCTGGGCGCGGGAGGTACAGCAGGCGCTGTTGCTCTTCGGGGTGCGCAGCCGCATCAACGTCTGTGCCGACCGCGTCAACGTCCGCATCGTCAAGAAGGATATGCCCCTGTTCTGCCGCAACATCGGTTTTATGAACCCCGCCAAGCAGGCGAGAGCGGCAGAGGTCGTAGCTTCTCCCCGGAACAAGACCTATGGGCGCGGAGTCCGCGTGAAGAGCGTCGAGTTTACCGATGAGTGGATAGACATGTACGACGTGGTGAACAGCGAAACCAGCCGGTTCATGGCGAACGGCCTGGTCGTGCACAACTGTAACGCCGACATGACCAAGCT
>JALZHG010000145.1 GCA_030914045.1 Chloroflexota bacterium
GTTCACTTGATTTGATGCCAAAGGTTGCCACGTGGTACCATTGCTGTTCGCCAGGCTGTGTTGCTGTAGGCTCTCTTTGTAAATTGTCGGACTTTGTAGCACAGTGAAGTTCATTTGTTTCGAGCCCGACTGCGAGCCAATCTGCACTGTGCCAACAAACCTGTAGGTTCCTGCGGGCAGATTTGCGGGAATTGATCGGGTGAGACCTGCCCCTGCCCAGCCAGCCGATATCGTGTTCTCCCAGTTGTCGTAAGACAACCCCTGGATCTTGGTGCCCGCCGAATCGTATACAGCCCACGTCCAGGTAGAATTCTGTGTACTACCCGTATGGTTGGTGGCTTCGATACCAAAAACGATTGCATCTCCCACACTGAAAGCAGTCTTGTCAACGCCTACTGAGTCTCTAATAGTCAGCAGATCCACAGTGACAGTTTGGCAGGAGCCAAGTGTTGCCGAAGCAGTGTTACTCACGTCCGATTCTATGCTGCCACGATATGCTCTGACCTGATAGGAATAGCCAGTATTTGCGGAGAGACCACTATTCTGATAACTCGAGGTATTGGCACCTACCTGCCCAACGTAAGATCCATTGCGGTAAATCTTGTACCCTTCTTCGTTGCCAGACCTATCTTCCCAGGCCAGGTTGATCTGACTACACGATGCCACTTGAGCGCTCAGGTTGGTAGGTGTTGCTGGTCTAACTGTAAATGTCCAGGTATTGGACCATCCACTCCAACCGGAGTTGTTATAGGCTTCCACGTGCCATCCATAGGTGTAGCCAGCCCACTGCGAGCCGAGGGTCCAGGATGTGCTGGTGCGTTTTCCTGAATGGATTAATCCTCCTGGTCCACCCCAAAATTCCGCAGCGTAGTCTTGAGCATTAGCTGAAGCATTCCACGAGAGAGTGATGGACTGCCCTTCCTGAAATACACTACCGTTAGCCGGGCCCTGATGGGCAGGCACGCCAGGAGTAGGCTGGGTACAGCTGTAATTTTTAGTTATGTGAGGGTTAGCGTGCTTGTTATGCAGATAAAAATTGTTGCTGGAATTGTCTTGGATGTGCAAGCTGATTTCGATGTCTCCATTGGGCACACCGGAGTTGCACAGGTCCCAATCAAATTCGTAGGGGGACGATGAGTCCTCATAGACAGTGCGCCACTCATTGTTCCACTTAGCATTGAAGCGTACCCACCTGACACCACTGCTGTTATCACTTGCCCAGGCGGCCATCCTCACGGTGCGGCTAGTGATAGACGCACCATTTGACGGTGCACTGTAGTCTCCGTCCGGTGGAGTAGTATCTTGCCCACCTCCTCCGCTCCCCACAGTGCCATCATTGTAAAGCTGACCAGAACTGGCACACTGTCGATTGCCGTTCTTTATCATACATCCGGAGTACTCGCTACTGGTGTTCTCTACAGTCCAACCGCCGATGTCGCGGCCGATTATAGACTGTTTGGCGCCGTTGAAGCGGAGGGAGAAATGTTGATGAGGACCAGAGGCCCAGCCCCCGCATCCTACACCCGTTGAAATATCTCCGAGGTACGTACCACGTGAGACGGACTGACCATGGCTCACAGCGATGTTACTAAGGTGATAGTACCCAGTTTGCCAGCCATCAGAATGGTTTATACGGACAAAGTTGTTGCAGTCGCGGTACGCAATTCCATCTCTAGCAGCGCGTACCTGACCTTGATTTCCAGCCCGACCAAAGTCGAGGGAGCTCCATGATTCGTTGAGGCTAGAGTCATTTCTATGAGGACCACCAGTAAGAACCCAGGTTTCACCTGTTGCCCAAGGCAAGCCAAGCTGCGCGGAGCCATCCCCTTCCGGTGCGTTGGTGCTACCCGCAAGGAACTGCTTAGTAGCCGGTGGTATGAGAGTGTCTGGAACTGAAGCCAGCCATTCCAGGAAAGGAGTTGTATGCTCAATTGCTACCCTCCAACCCTGCGCTGAATATTGCGCTAGGAAAAGCATGCCATTCGGTGCAGCATCTTCTACATTGGCTGCGATTGCGGCAACAGATCCAAATGCCCAGTGGTCAGCTTTGGTAATGTTCGATACGACGAAGCCATTGGTTACAGACTCCCCGAGGCCCCCTAGATAGTCTCTTGCTGCGACCTCTACAGCTTTAGTGAGGCTGTGATCTTCACTGTACGAAGTTGCCGGCCCCTTTGACGTCTGCCCTGACTGTGTTGCGGAAGCATCAACACCTGTAATAACACCTACGGCAAGTAGGATTAGTACTGAAACGATGCGTGTGATCCTAATACTGTTGCCGCCGTGTATAATTCGCCAAACCTTCATGTCCTGAGTGCCTCCGTTCGCGGGATAAGTTTCGAAAGCCGAATAAGGAATGATATTTAGCCAGTGACATTTCCTATTCAGAACGCCAATTTAGGCCAGCATCATAAGCTGCGTCTATAATAGATAAGCAGCTTTATGCAGACATGTAGAACTAGCCATATAGTATAGGCAGTTTCTTGGGGCGAGTTCACTGGTTGTTGTGCTATTATAGTTTTACTCCCCCCTGGGAAGATAGAGGCAAATCCGTAGTAAAAAACGTAGGAAAATAAACAGGAGCTACCAATTGACGAAACCCGAGAGGGGCGAACATACATTTCAAGAACTGCCCTGGCGGCTCTGGGTGAAGAAGCGCCGCAAAACCCTGGGACTCACGCAGGCAGAACTAGCCAGACGTGTTGCCTATTCAGTAGAGATGATCGGCCACCTGGAACGGGGGCTGGATAGGCCCTCGCCGGAATTGGCCGGTCGATTGGCGGACATCCTGGAAGTGCCCTCAGCAGAACGCGATGAGTTTGTGCGAATAGCCCGTCTAGAAGCACGCGCCCTTACCCAAGAGCCAGCCCCTCCGCGCAAGCCTCTGCGGACGCGAATTCCCGGCCTACCAGCGACACCGCTCATTGGGCGCGCGGAGGTAGTCGACCAGGTGCGACTCATGCTGGGCTCACGAGATCACCGGCTGGTGACGATCACAGGCCCCGCAGGCGTTGGTAAGACACGCCTAGCCATAGCTGTAGCCGAGGAGGTTGAAGACTATTATCGAGACGGAGTATTCTGGGTGGCCCTGGAGTCGTTCAGGGAGGCAACACTTGCGCTGAATGCTATCGCACAAGTGCTAGGAATCAAAGAAACTGACCAGCAGCCTCTGCTGGACGTGGTGCAAGCCACTATCTGGGATAAGCATATATTGCTGGTGCTGGATAACTGCGAGCAAGTAGCAGGGCTGAGTTCCCTGGTTGCCAAACTACTGGCGGTGCCTGGGCTACACCTCCTGGGCACCAGCCGGCGGCGGTTGCGGCTTCGCGGCGAACGACAAGTTGTGCTGGCCCCTCTGGCGCTGCCTTCCGTAACTACACTCCTTCCGGTGGAGGAGTTGCGTAACTATCCTGCGGTAGCCCTCTTTGTAGCGAGGGCCGAGGAGACTTATCCTGGGTTTGTGCTGGATGATAGCAACGCTGCCGCGGTAGCTCAAATCTGCGTGGCGCTGGACGGCTTGCCCCTGGCGCTCGAATTGGCAGCAGTACGGATTGGGGTGCTGCCCCCCGCAGCTATGCTCGCCCGCCTACACGAGTGCATCAAGTGGGTGGGAGGTGGACTAGAGGATCTGCCCAAGCATCATCAGACGCTGTCTGGTGCCTTGGACTGGAGCTACAACTTGCTCACACCGGCCCAGCAACTTCTGTTCAGACGCTTGAGCGTTTTTGCCGGCGGCTTCACGTTAGGAGCTGCCGGCGAGGTCTGCATCTCACAGGACGGGAGCGCGGTCGATGTACTAACCACCATCACCGAATTGGTAGATTGGAATTTGGTGTATCGAGCCGGCTCACCGGAAGCTGTGCCCAGGTACTATATGTTGGTGACGACGCAGGAATATGCCGTAAAATGCCTGCAAGAGAATGGCGAAGAGGCCCAGTTGCGGCGGCGACACCTGCTGTTCTATCTTGACCTCGCTGAGCAAGCACTGGCCGCGCGAGCCTCTGGGGACGCTGAGGGTTGGCTGGAGCAACTGGAAGCGGAACAGGCAAACTTCCGAGCGACCCTGGATTGGGGACTATCCAATGACGGCGATATGGAGCCGGTGAAGCGGCTGGCAGTGGCGCTCTGCTGGTTCTGGGAGTTGCGGGGCTGCTGGCAAGAAGCTCGGCTTTGGCTGGCTCGTCTCCTTGTGCAGAAGAGTGACTGCGCGAACTACGTGGAAGCTCAACTGCGCTTTTACGCGGGCCGCTTCGCCTACCTGCAAAGTGATTACATCACCGCTGAACGGTTACTAAAGGAGAGCCTGGAGTGCAGCCGGGAGCAGGACGAACTCTCTACCCAGGCTTGGACGCTAAACACTCTCGGCTGGCTCGCCTACAGTCGAAGTGACTACCCACATGCGGAGGAGTTTTACCGCCGGAGCCTTTATATATGCCAAGCCATGGGTGATCCCTTAGCGATTGCCACGACCCTCCAAGCCATGGGTGCAACTGCCACGGCTTTAGGGCAACTTGAAACAGCCGAGACGTTGCTACAAGAAAGTCTAGCGCTCCGCAGGGAACAAGGCGATCGGCAGGGCATAGCTCGCACTCTGAACGCGCTCGGCCTGGCGGCGCTGCATAGGGACGACCCTACACGAGCGCGCCACCTCTTCGGAGAAAGCCTTCAATTATTCAGGGCGGTTGGGGATAAGCTAGGCACGGCCTTGGCTTGTAACAACCTGGGATGGTCCTACTTTGCTGAGGGCGCTCGTAATCAAACGCAAATTGTGCTATCAGAAGCTCTAAGCTTGGCGAAAGAGGTAGGAAGTGTCTGGTGTAAAACACTGACGCTCTGCTATTTGGGTTGGGTAGCTCTTGAGCAGGGGGAGCAAGAGGAAAGCCTCAGGTCTTTGGAAGAGAGCTTGAGTCTTGCCGAAGCGCAGGGCGTCACACAATTGGTGATCTTGTGCCACATCGGATTGGGCCGGGCGGCACTTGCAAGGGGAGATCGTGCGCAAGCGGTACAGCATTGGGACGTGGCAGAGGGGTTGCGACACCAGCTAGGCATCATCCTGCCTCCGTTCGAGCGGCGCGCTGCCTCCGAGCTTAGTCTCCTGGGGCGGAGCAGCTAGTCTGCGTCCCTATGTTCTGCATTACGCTCGCAGTTCATTCAAAGGTGTTGCCATCGCGCACGCACCAAAGTAAGCTCTGCATTTCCAGGACGTACTCTCAGGTGAGACCTTCTACGCAGTAGTGCGGTATGTTGCCGGCAGAAACATGCTGGGCAAGTACCCATGCGATGGAGAGGGTACGTAATGTGATCGGGAGACAGCCCTGCATTAGGCTGAATGCTGCCGTCACCTGGCAGCGTCAGCCAGGATTGTAGCTAATATCTTTCTTCTCCAGCAGCCGGACCCTGACTAGAAAGCAGTATGTAAGCGACGCGATACACAGCACACATATTAGGCATATGAGCGCTATGCTAACGAGCATTCGGCACTTACAATGCTACTTGCTGACGTTATCATCTCTATTCACGCACAGTTGATGGTTGGTGAACCGCCCGTGACTCGAACACGGAACCCACTGATTAAGAGTCAGTTGCTCTGCCAATTGAGCTAGCGGTCCATTTTGCGTACGCACAATTGTACCAGAAAATAGCCACATTGTCAAAATCGGTCGCTACGCTGGAAAGCAGGTGATTATATCGTGGCTGCACCCCTGGAGAGTGTAACTTGCAAGAAGCGACTTCACAATTATTTACCGGACGCTACCAGATTTGTAGCGAAAATAGACATAACAAGGTACTCTAGTTGCTTATAATTGGTCATGGCTGTTGCGGGTTCCCACCTCTGAGGTGCCGCAACCGCCCCGCTAGTCAATGACGACAGCGAAGAGAGGAGATAGCTACTTGGAGACATACACTCGACGACGAGCACGAACACACGCACAGGCTACGAGAGAAAGCAGGCAGTCACCCCATGCCAGGCCGCAGGTCTATTACCCGGCCCACGCTCACCTGTACCTGGGCGACAAGACGCCCCTGTACCTCAACTGGATCGTGGAAGGGGCGGACGGCAATCTTTACCTGGTACCCGCCGAAACCGATGGTTGGTCGCACCGCAACGCCTACAGCGGGCCTCGCGAGCAGTTGAAGCCAGTGGACGGCGAGATGGGTAGGGCCATTATCGAGATGCTGTGCGTGGAGGCGGACCCGTTCCAGCGAAGCGCGTAGCCCGTAGCACATTACATAAGTAACAAAGCGTATAAAGTAGTCAACGAATAAGAGCATCTGCCGTATTTCCCATGAGTGGGTACGGCAGATGCTCTTATTCGTTGGTGTTCCTCCTATTTGGCGTGATGTGGGTTGCAGTGCGGATGCGGCTCGCATCACGCCTGGTTTACATCAGCCGATATCCTCAGCATGGGCGGTATCCGGGTGGTCCTCGTTGCCGCTGCCAGGCTCCGCTAAAGCAGGGCCTACCTCGTTGTTGGTCGAATGCACGTAGTTCCAAGAGCCGTGCTGGAAGCCCTGCGTGTTCTCGCCTTCTTCCCACGGCTCCACGCTGGCGATCCGCTCGCCCGCCTCATGCGGCTCCCTCATGCCCTCGCCTTCTTTCGCACCAGACGCCAGCGGGCTTTCGAATACGTAGTTAGAACGGGCACTCTCGTTATCATCCGGTGGGTTGTTCATAGCACTCACTCCGATCAATGTGTGGATTCATGGCTTACAAGAAGCGTTCTCCCATGTCGCCCTACGTGCGTGCAAGATTCGGTCCAGTCACTTAGGGGTGCCACTTAGGAGACGGAAACGCAAAGACGCGAAGAGCGCAAAGAACGCGCAGAGAGGATGAAGGGTTAAAGGTGTACAAGGAGGACCAGGGTACATGACGTGGTACCCTGGTCCTCTTGCTTAGAACCCCTACTAAATCTTTGCGCGTTCTTTGCGTCTTTGCGTCTTTGCGTCTTTGCGTCTTTGCGTTTTCGTCTCCTAATTTAGTAGTGCGACCAGACAGTGGTGCCGACGGGGGCCCAGTTGTAGAACCAGCCTGCCATTGGGGTGCTGAGGTTGACGCAGCCGTGGCTCATGGGCCGCCCGAAGTTGTCGTGCCAGTAGGTGCCGTGCAGACCTTCACCCGACTTGTGGAAGTACTGCGGGTAGGGCACGTCCTTGAGGTAGTAGTAGTCTCCCCGTTCCTTGCTGCCGCCGTCCATGTCCTGCTTGGGCAGCTTATAGAAGATCTTCCAGACGCCCACTTCGGTCGGGTACTTCTTGGTGCCGGTGGAGGCCAGCGTCACGCGGAGAGGCGTGCCGCCTTCGTAGGCGGTGACTACCTGCTGGCTCAGGTTGATGTTGACCCACTTGCCCCGGTACTTGCCCGCCTCGAACTTGACGGCGGCCACCCGGCGCACGAGGCTCGAATGCACGTACATCGGCTGCTCCGGCGCTTCGGACACCCGGTACCACAGGCCGCCGCTCGCGTCGGTCACGCCTTCGTAGAGCAGCACGCGCCGCCCCGCGCCCCACGACTTGATACGAGGGCTTTGGATGCTGGGGCCGCTCCTGACGTTACCCCCACCGCTCATCTCGCCTATCCACAGGCCGCCGTAGCTGCCCGGCGCGGTGCTGAACACCACCGAGGAGGGCGCGTACTGGGCCTGTCCGGTCTCCTGCGCGGCCTGTGCGCTGACGGGTGCGGCGGATGTCACACTGAAAGTCCCCAGGCATAAAGCTGCCAGGAGTGCGGTTATGAGTGCTACGTTCAATTTAGGCCGGCTACTTTGGAGGGTAAGCTCATATCTTGCCATCTCGCACCTCGACACATATATTCTGCTATGGATGATAGTTGTGCCTAGCCGGGCACCCCACATAACTGCACGATGTTTGCCATCGTTTTGGCCGAGCCTGGGAGGAGGGTACTCGGCCCCCGAATTTGCGGGAGCGCTACTACACGGCTGCATACATATAACGTACGCATGCGCGGTTCGGTACGGTTTTGGTTGGGAACTTCCGTAAACAATAATTAACTATATGCCGGGTAGCGTTGGACGACAACGAAGCCCACGGCGCCTTACTTCCACTTACATGCTGGCTCGGCTCTTGCATTTCGAGGCTGGGACCGCAAGGCAGATGCTATGGAGTCGAACAGCAAGGCAGGATCATGATAGTCTACGGCGATCCGCAGTACGAAGAGAGCGTGGTTACCCTGGTCCAACAGCTAGGGCAGCGAATCGCGTCCTTGCTGGAGGGGTCCGGCGCACAGGGAGGCGTAGAAAGGTTGCAGCACCTGCGGGACGTGCTCGTCCTTGCCGGGCAGCTAGAGCAAGCGGCATATGATGCTTTAGACAAGCCGGAGCAACAGAGCTACAACACCCACCTGCATGAAGTCACCGCGCATCTAGGTATGGCGTTCTATTCCATGTGGGCCGGGCAGAACGACCTCAACCCCGGCAACATAGACCCAGCCGTGAGCCTGTCCGGTGCGCTGGCCTATCTCGGGGCAGAGATAGTGCCGCCGGACGCAAGGGTGACGGTCAAGGTACCGGAGGGCTTTGCCTTCTATACCCTTTACCCGGAGCAATACTGCGCCGCTGCCTTGCGCTGGCTGGCTGACCATCCCGTCTCCGGGCGCAAGAGTGTGGTAGTGGTTGGGATACGCAGCATAGGCACTACGTTGGCTGCTGCTGTGGCGGCTACGCTAGGGGCGCATGGCTGGGACGCGGCAAGCCTCACCATCCGTCCCACGGGGCACCCTTTCCAAAGGGAAGCCAACATTGCACCGGAACAGGTGGCGGGCGCTGAGTGGGGCCTGGTCGTGGACGAGGGGCCGGGGCTTTCAGGCTCCTCCATGTCAGCGGTGGGGCAGGCGCTCGTCCGGGCGGGCCTACCTCGTGAGAAGATTGGCTTCTTCCCGGCGCACGCTAACGAGCCGGGCAGCGCCGCTTCCGAAGAGGTGCGGGCTTGGTGGTCGGGCACGCCCAGGTACGTGGTGCCCCTGGAGGATATGCGCTTCGGAGGGCATGCCCTGCCCGAGTCGGTCGGGGCATGGCTTACCTCGCAAGATGCGTCGGACCCGGTAATCCAGGTTGAGGATGTAAGTGGGGGCCAGTGGCGCAGGCTGCTATACCAGGACGGCAGCAGGTGGCCGCACGCCTGCGCGCCGTTCGAGCGCACCAAGTATCTTTGTACGACGCGGAGCGGCAGGCGCGTGCTGTTCAAGTTCGAGGGGCTTTGTAGCGCGCCAGGCAGGGTGGCGACCACAGCCGAGTTGGTGGAGTCGCGGTTAGGGGAACGTTCGGCTCAGGGGTGGACACCTCAATCGCTGGGAGTTATAAGTGGCTTTGTTGCGACCGAGTGGGTAGAGGGTAGGCCACTCAGCACCGAAGATTGCAGTCCGCCGTTGCTCCGGCATATCGGGCGGTATATCGCGGCTGTGGCTGGCCCGTCATTGAGCGCAGAGCAATACAAGGCAAACACCAAGAGGCTGGCCGAGATGCTCTACTGGAACACCTGGGAGGCTCTGGGGGAGGAAGTGGCCGAACGCACCCGCCGCCGGGTTGACGACTTGCGTGCATCGGGATATAGCTCCGGCAGCTACGGCGACGGACGCATGGCACCTCACGAGTGGATACGCAGCCACGACGGGCGACTGGTAAAGGCAGACAGCGCCGGGCACGCCTGGGACCACACCTGCATAGGCGCGCAGCCGGTGGCCTGGGATATAGCTGGGGCGATAGTTGAATGGGGCCTTGATGAGGAAGGCAGCCGGACCCTGCTGGAAGCCTTCTACGGAGCGGGAGGCGACCCTATACCGCCTGCCGTCCTCACCTTCTACTGCGTGACCTACGCCGCCTTTCGCGCGGGGCAATGCCACATGTGCGCGAACATGGCCGCCCACGACCCCGCCGAGCAGGCGCGACTCTGGGCCGCGTATGACCGCTACAAGGAGCAGTTGGCAGCGCTGCTTAGAGCGTCAGCAACAGAATTGTCTCGCTGACGAACCACACTCCCCCTGTCATCCTGAGCGCAGCGAAGGCTCAGTAGCCAGTTCTTGATAGCCTCTTCACCAGTACCCAAAGTCTCTATCTTGTCATTTCGAACGTAGTGAGAAATCTCGTCCCTCAGTACCCAAAGTAGCTCCTTTCCTACAGTCACCCCGCACCATAAGAAAGAAGAAACATCCCGGTGGAGGACGAGATTTCTCACTACGTTCGAAATGACAAAGAAGGGGCCTCATACTGCAAAGGCAATGGTCAAACCACAGTACCTGATCCTTCGCTGCGCTCAGAGGGTGTCTAATAAAGGTGAGGGGTAGATTTAGGTACAAAAACAAGGTTATACCGGTTGGAAGGAGCACAGGGGAAAGCAATCTTTGTGCTCATAGAGCCTCCTTCAGAGGCTCCCTAGCCCATGATGCCCTTGTCCCTCATTCTTCCTTTCCATTCTCTACCCCTTTATTAGACACCCTCTCAGGATGACAGGGGAGGCTTTGGTGCTGTGGAAGAGTCATAGGGGCTTACTCACCAGGATGGAGTGCGACACTCGCGGGTCAGGGGAGTTGGGGTAAGTCACCGAGGTGGTTCACCAGCAGGATGTGCGGACCCCAGTCTTGCAGTTCGAGGATGCTTACCGAGGCGGGGCTGACTTCCAGGCGGCGAAAGAGGTCTAGAGAGGCACCCAGGTAGTAATTGAGGGCCGCGCGTATCACGTCGCCGTGGGACACTATGGCGATGAGGGAGTTAGGGTACTGCGCGTGGAGCCGCTGAAGGCCGACCACTGCGCGGGTCTGCACCTCAAGCATCAACTCGCCGCCGGATGGGCGGGTGCCACTGCGGTAGCTGTTGAAATACTCCCACTGCGGCAAGTCATTGAGGTCGCTGAAGTCACGGCCCGCCCAATCTCCGAAGTCTATCTCGGAGAACTCTGCGGCAACTTGAACGGGCAGGCCCCACCGCTCCGACAGGGGTGCCGCCGTTTCCATAGCACGCTGTACGGGGCTGCTGTACAGGGCCAGCGGCTTGAGGTGAGTCAGGCGATCGGCCAGACGGGCGGCCTGCTCCCTGCCCACTTGGTCCAGGGGCACGCCAGGAGTGCGTCCAACCAGGGTGCGCTTCAGCAGGGCGTGGTTGGCGTGGCGTATAAGCAGGAAGGTGGTCATGGTTGCCTAGCGAGGCACCGGAAGGTGGTTCACGGCGTAACGCTCTACCACCTGCGCCGCGAAATAGGCGAACTCCCCGAGGTCCACGGGCGGGCTGGTGTGGTGCGGGCGCTTGCCGCGGGACGGTGGCGTAAAGCAGAGCGTCAGGGTGGTGTCGAACTCCTCCAGGGCACGCATCTGGCGGTCGAACCACTCTACCGCGTTGGGGCGGTGCCAGTCGGCCCAACTGATGCCGGTGCGTAACCTCTTCACGCCCATACGCCTGAGCCACTCCACCGCCAGGTCGAGCCGGTGATCGTCAAAATGGAACCACTGGCAGATGCCCATCTCCGGGTTGAAGTGGTCGAGCGCGGGCTTGGGCGTGCCGTCGGCGCGGATGAGGCCCATGTAGAAATGGCGGTAATAGGAGCTACCTTCGCTCTCTTTATGCCGAGTTGTCGCCTCCCAGGCGGCAGGCAGGTCGAACAGGCTGTACCAGAAGACGCGAGGCACCCTGCCCAGCAGCAGTTCGGCGGTGCGTTGCAGGCCGAACACCTGCACCTCGTCCGCCCCGAAGGTGGACACGCCCACCTCGGTCACCCACACCGGCAGGCGGCTCACCGCCTCTATCTCTGCCACCTTGCCGGGCCAATCGTTTATCTGCCAGTGGTTCCAGTCAAGGGGGAAGCCATGCACGGCCACGGCATCGAGCGCCTCCAGCACGCCTTGCTTCTCCAGCGTGCGGATGAACTCCGGGTCTATAGGGGATATGCCGCCCAGCACCAGGCACAGGTCGGGGCACACCTCCCGCACCGCGCGGGCCGCCATGACCGTCATCTGAGAGAAGTCGCGCCAGCCGGGGTCCACCTCGAAGTCCCAGTGGGACATGTTGTTCGGCTCGTTCCAGAACTTGATGGCTTCTATCATAGTGCCTCCCTGTTACCCGTTGGCTCTCACCGCAACCGCTATGTCCCGCCCGAAGTCCGGCAGGGGCAACCTTATGGTACCATCCGACGCAACTACCCGCGCTTCCCCTACCCTGTTGCCGTCGTACGTCTCCCAGAACTCCACCTTGTACTCGCCGCTTGTCATGCCGGGGAGAAGCAAGTCGAGGGGCATAGGTGCCATTGCATCATGCGCAACCCGCGTATCCCGCAATAGCCAGACGAGCGCCTGCCTGCCGTCGGAGCAGCCGAACGGTAGAACGTGCGGGTCGGCGCTAGCGCCGGCAGCATCGCGGGGCACCACCTGTAGAGCGTCGTCCAGAGG
>JALZHG010000146.1 GCA_030914045.1 Chloroflexota bacterium
CCCAAATACCATTATTCTTTTAGCCACAGAGTCCTTCAGGAAAGAGGAAACACCCCGGTGAAGGACGAGATTTCTCACTTCGTTCGAAATGACAGGGTGGGGGTTTGGGTGCTAATCTTCTTCATCTTATTTTAGTGATAGCTTCCAATTTGTAACAGGTCCAGACCCAAGAAAAAGCGGCTCATACAACATGAACCGCCTTTCCATCTTCTACAGTACCCCGTGACCCAAACCGCATCACGTTTCACGTTTCACGTTTCAGCTACGGCCCCCAGCTAAGTCCCCATTGGGCTTCCACGTTGGCGTTGTCGGTGAGGCGCTGGATGTTGTCTAACGAAGGGAAAGTCCCGGTCACGCTGAAGTCGGCGGCGTAGAGATCGAAAGTAGCGTCTTCCAGGCCGATGTAGGCCAGCTTCGTACCGTCTGGCGACCAGGCGGGAGAGCGAGAAGCGCCGTCGGTGGTGAGCTTGTAGGGGGTGGGCGAGGTGCCTTCGCCCTCCCAGTCCTCAGGGTCGGCGCGCATCACGTAGATGTTGTGGTTGGTGCCCTCTCGCTGCACGAAGGCTATCCACTCGCCGTCGGGCGACCATGCAGGGTCGTACGCGCCGTCCTTGGCACTGGTGTAATCTACCCACCTACCAGTTTCCAGCGTGAGCACCCATATCTGTCCCTTGCCGCCGGTGCCCACGTAGTTGCTGGCCGCAATCTGCGTGCCGTCGGGCGACCAGCTAACGCGCTCTATCGCTTGCGTGCTGTGGTCGAGGAAGCTAACCCTGGTTGGGTTGTCGCCGTCGGCGTCTATCAGGAAGAGGCCGGGGTATTCTATGCCCCTGTCGTGGGTCCAGGCTATCTGGCTGCCGTCGGGAGACCACGCGGGGTAGAGCGCCCACAATGCCTGCTCGGCATAACCCGGCATACCCCCGGTAGCCAGGTCACCGGTCTCGACCCCTTCGGGCCTGTAGTCGGTCAAGGCGATGGGATCGTCGGGGTCGTCCACGTCGAGCGTGTAGAGGTCGGAGAAGCCCTCATCGAAGCGGATGTAGGCTAGCTCGGTGCCGTCGGGGGAGAAGGCGGGCATGGCGTCGCGCTTGTCCAGTTCGTCGGCTGGCCCGTTGGTAAGCTGGACCTCCCTGCCGCCGGTATATATCCAGATGGCGCCGCCCCTGGTATAGGCGATTTTGCCGCCCACGTCCTCGGCTGCCCCGGTGACGCTACCCACGCGGCTGTTGGAGGGCATGCTGCCCAACAATGTTGCGCCCAAAAGTGCCAGGGCCAGTATTACAATGATTTTTCTCATCAAGCCCTTGTCCGTAGAAAGTTTGCAGGGCGTGCGCGCTGATGTGTCGCGCACAATTGGGACCTAGCCGAGGTTGGCTCCGCGCCAGCGCATCCAGAGCGCGTACCCTATACGGTTATACACGTAATCATACGCGCCGGGGTACTCTATTTCTCTGCCACCAAAGCCTTTCTTGAACCAGTATACACCACGCAAGCCGGAACGTGTATTGACTGGGGAAACGGAATCGCCTGTTCCCGTGGCTTCGGCGTCGTCCTCGGTGGGCGCGTCGGGGATGCCCCAGAAGTCGTAGACGGTGCAACCTTGCTCCCGCGCCCAGCGTATCGCTTCCCATTGCAGCAAGTATGTGGGCATGTGCTCGCGCCCGCGATTGGCCGAGGCCCCGTACATGTAGATAGCCTCTCGCCCGAACTTGAGCGCCAGCAGGCCCGCTATTGGCCCCTCCGTTCGCTCTTGCTCGTCAGGGTGCTCGGCCAGCAACACCAGCGCGCTGTTGTCAGCATGAGGCCCGAACACCTTCCACATCTGCTCGTAGTAGGGGAAGGTGTGGATGCCGAACTCGTCGCGCTCGCCGGTTACCTCCAGCAAATTGTAAAACGCTCGGAGGTCGTCCAGGGTTCCGGCCCGGCGCACGACCACGCCCCGCCGCCCGGCCAGCCGCAGGTTGTAGCGGGTCTTGGGCTTCATCGCCTTGAGCAGATCGTCCTCGCTCTTGTCGAGGTCCAGCACGATGGTACGCGCGGGCTGCAACCGCCCGGAGGGTTGGAAGCCGAGCGCCTGCATCTTGCGGTCCATGTACGCTTTGGTAACCTTTTCTCCAAGCTCGATGTTTGGCTCTACCTTGAGGAAGATAGCACCGCGCTTCCTGGCGGTCTTGTGCACGCCTGCCCAGAAAGCACGCTCGGCCCGCTGGTCTATCTCCGCGCCGGGCATAACGACAGGGCCGCGTGGTATATACGCGACCGATATGGGCAATGGCATACGCGGGACTGACCTGAACAAGACCTGGGCCGACAAAGTGGCAAGCGAGATTGCACTTTCGGGGTGAATTCTGCGTGCAGCTCCCAGCCTCAATGGTGACCACCCGGCTTGCTTCTTGAACTCGCCCCAGTTCCACGATTGGAGAAGGCTAGCCCCGGCCTGGCGCATATCTTCATCCCAGCCGGAGGCGCGCGTAAGCGAAATCAGGGAGAACTCTTTGCCGGGTGCCTGGGATGTGTGGCCCACGTTCTGTGCGGACACCGTCTCGGTGCCGCTGCTACTCACGCCTGCCGGAGCCGTTGCCCAACTGTCCCTGGTGCGGGCGCGGCAGGGGGATGGAGTGCACGTCGGCGCAGGCGTCGGCGTCGGGCAGCGAAAACTCGTCGTGGGTGGCGTAGTCGTAACCGCCATGCCCCTCTAGCTGCTGCTGGCGGCCTTCGCGCTGGTCCCAGTATGGCTGCTGTGGTTGCTGTGGCCTTTCGCCGGGCCGGAGGCGCTCTCGCTCCCTCTCGCCTGACACCCTTTCGGGCTGCACGCCGTAGCCGCTGCTGGTGCTGATGCTGTAGGCGCTGTACGCGTACACGCTGCGCGAGTCGGCGCCCGCTCCCTGCACGCTCTTGATGTGCACGCCGGGGCCGGAGGGGGCGTTGCGGAAGATGCCAGGGAGGCTGCCGATTTCGGTGAACTGGTCGGCTACGTCAATCAACTCGTTGGAGGTGCTGATGCCGAAGCCTATCACCTCGCAACGCACGCCCTTCGTCTGCACCGCGTCTATCAGACGCACGAAGTCGCCGTCGCCGCTCACCAGGACTACCACGTCCAGGTTCTCGGACAGGAGCATGATGTCAACGGCCATCTCTATATCGAGGTTAGCCTTGATGCGGCCACCCTCGTACTTGTGGATGTCCTTGCATATGACCTTGTAGCCGTTAGCCCGTAGGAAATCTATGAACTTGCGCTGGTTGGGGTTTTCGGGATCGACGCCCGTGTAAGCGGAGGCCCTGATGAGGTCGCGGCCCGCCACGGCGTGCTCCAATAGCCTACAATAATTTACTTCTACTCCCGCGGACTTGGCCGAGTAAAAGAGGTTCGACACGTCCACGAATACGCCTACATTGTGTGACATTCTTTAATCTCCGTTGATGTTGTATGGCCGGTTTCAATGATGCTGGCTAGTATATGCCCTGATTATAACTTAAAACGTTGCTAATTGTATCAATCAAGCGGCAAATTGGTGGAACGGACGATGGACGATGGACGATGGAGAAGTTATGAGTTATGAGTTATGAGTTGTGAGTTGTGAGTTGAGGGACAGTATCCATCCCTCCTAACCTTTGCGCGCTCTTTGCGTTCTTTGCGTCTTTGCGTTTTCGTCTCCTATCGTCCATCGTCCATCGTCCATCGTCTATCTTCTAACCGCGAGCGGGTCCGCGCTGAACTCCATTTCGTCTATGGCTTCCTGGGCGGCTTCGCGGACGGCAGGCTCGGAACTCTTGAGGGCCTTGTTCAAGGCTTCCCTGGCAGGTTTGCCGCCAATCTGCCCCAGCGACAGGATGGCTGCCAGCCGCACCTCAGTGTCCCTGTCGTCTATCATGCGGGTGAGGAAGGGTAGGGCGTCGGCCAGGGACATCTCCCCGGCGGCGCGGGCTGCCTCGAAGCGCATGGCGGGCAGGACGCTTTCCAGCTCGTACAGTACTACCTGCTCCCAACGCTCGTCCAGGCTGCGGCCCATGGCGAACAGGGCGCTTTCGGCCTGCAACCCACCGCTTTCGTAAGCGCCGGAAATCAGCCCCTCCACTTCCTTGTCGCCGTGGAAGTAGCCGAGCGACTCGATAGCTCGGCGGCGCACGTCACTATCTTCGTTCTCGTCGTTGGCCGAATCGAGCAACACCTGGCGCAGCCTTTCGCCGTTCGCGCCCAGCTTGTCGGTGCAGTGGGCGATGTAGGTGAAGCGGCCCAACGCCTTTGCCGCCGCCTCCCGCACGCCCTCGTCGGGGTCGCGCCGCAACATATCGAGCAGCCTGCCCAGCAGCAGCCTGCTTTCGTCCTCGTATAGACCCTCGATGGCCGTGGTGCGTACTTCGGGGTTCGCGTCTTCCAGGGCTACCAGGAAGACGTGCCGGAAATCGAGGTCTATATTGTCCTCCGCCATTTGCACCAGTTCGTGCACTATAAATCGTCGCCGCTCGGTGGGTAACGCGGGCCAGTTCTCGCGGAAGTCCGACCGGTCCGCGCTTCCCAGGTCGCTAAGGAAAGTAAGCGCCGCATGGGTGGGCCGTTTGTCCTTGCCCACCGCGTCCAATTTTTCGTTGAATGTCGCCATTTTCTGTTCCTGTTCTTCTAGGTTGGTTCTGAAATGTGAAACGTGGTTCTGAAACGTGAAACGTGAAACGTGATGTGGTTTGGGTAACTTAATTCTGCAAGTGAAACTTGGTCGCCTTTGGTACTGGTGCGACACTGCTTACTTAATCAGAACCTGTACCACCTACCGCATCACGTTTCACGTTTCACGTTTCAGAACCACGTTTCAGCTATTACGATGGTTTCTTGGATGCGTCGTAGAAGTACGCGCCTTGGTTGGTTTCGTCGGCGTAGAAGTAGGGGTAGGCCCCGGAGAGCAGCGTCCTGAGCCAGCTTGGGGAGATAGGACGCTCGATATTGACTACGGGGAAGATGTCGTCGAACAACGCCCAGCGCTTGCCGTCCAGGTCCTCACCGACGGCCTCGAAGGCGTTGATGATAATCAGGTCGGGCTTCTTGCGCTCGCCTTCTTCTAGCTTCTTCTGGTTGTGCAGCTTGCCGAACTTGGTCTCGGTCAGCAGCATGGCCGGGTCAGTCTCCACCGAGTACGACACGGGCCGGAATACGTAGCGGCCGCGCCTCTCGTCTAGTTGCAGCAGGTTTTCTTCCCGCTCCTTGACGGAGGTGTAGCGGACCTCAAACACGTCCTCGCCCCGGTCGGTGGGCACTATCTGGAACCTCGCGCCCGGCACCAGGTGGCCGGTGAAAAGCTCGTTCAGCCCCATGATGAAGCCACCCCGGTTGCCGGTTGGGTAGCGAAGCTCTGCGATGAGCGCGCCGTACAACTGGGGTATCTCGAACCTGATGAGGGAAGAACGCTGGTCCTCGAAGACCGCGCCTGGGAAGATCCGCTTGAAGCGGCGGTCGTAGGGCAGCACGCCGTTCTCGTACTCGTAGTAGGTCAGGGAGTGCTCGTATGCCAGAAACTCGGCCACATCGTCGTTTTCCACCGACTGGATGGCGGGGTCTTCCAGGTAGCGGTAGTCCTGGCCGATTTCGGCCGGCTTGCGCACCGGGTGGGTGACGGGCGATGCGTTGGCGATGATCCAGAGCCTGTCGCTGTCGATACCCACGAACTCGAAGTCCTTCTTCTCCCTGAGCAGCTTGGTGTTCAGCGAGAAGCGGGCGCGGTCGTAGTCGGGGTGCTCGGCCCGGCGGCCCAGCACGTCGGTCATGATGTCACGGTCGGAGGCCACGCCGCCGGTCTCAGGTTCCTCCAGGTACTCGCGGATGCGCCGGAAGTCGCCCTTGCTGAACCGCTCAGTAGCCTCCTCCACGAATATCTCCGAGCCGAACCGGACGATGCGCGTGTCGCTCTCCAGCATCGAGCCTATAGCTCCTTCGAGCGCGGCCACCACAGCCTCGTTCTCTAGAAGCTCGTCCAGTGGCCTGGTCAGGTCGATGGTAACCGGCCCCTCTGCCGTTTGCACGGTAACCTCTATAGGGCCGGTAATTACGGGGGCAGCGGGGACAGCGGGGACAACAGGTGCGGGCTTGGGCCGTGCCAGGGGCGTGTCAACCGCAGGCTGCGCGGCAGCGGGCCTCGCCTCCGTAGGCTGCGGCTGGGCGGAGGGGGTCTGCGGGCGCGGCTGGGCAACTGGCTGGGCCGATGCGGTGGCCGGAGCAGCCGCAGGCGGCGCGGTAGAAGCCGCGGGCGCGGCCCCGGCAGCAGGTGTGGTGGCAGCGGGCCTGGGCGCGGCTGTCTCTTCGGGCCGCCTCGCGGGGGTGTCGGTTGCTGGCGGGGTTGTACCTGCTGTGGCCGCTGGTTGAGTAGCGGGAGCGGCGGTTTGGGGCTGCGTGGGCGCTGGCACCGCTGGCGTACCTGTGGGAGCAGCGGCGGGTGCAGAGGCAGCAGGGGCTTGCGCGGCGGTAGGTGTAGCGGGTGCGGGGACGCTGGGCGTGGTCGGCGCGGGAGTTGCTGGTTCGGCGGCACGCGCTGGCGCGGGCTGTTCCTGAGCCTCTTCGGGTTCCTCGTCCGGCTCCTCCACCACGGGGGGCTTCGGTATCAGGTGCGACGGGATAAGCGTCTGGAACTCTACAGGCTTGTGCGGCTGAGGCGGCAGGTGGGGCGTATTGCGGGGCGCGGGGGGCGCGGGCATATCGGCCAGGGTGTCGATGAAGGCCTCGCGCTCGGCGGCCCTGTTCAGCAGGGTCTCGACGTACTCGCGGGAAGCCCCGGCATCGAGCGCGGTCGCCTCGGTGTTGAGCCGCTGCTTGAAAGTGTGGGTGTTCTGCCCACCATTCTGGCTGTGTGGTGCCCGGCCCGACTTGGTCGTGACAAAGTCGCCGCTGGCCTCGCGGCCAAACACTCCGGGGTTCTTCTCAAGCGCCGAGATCAGCCTGGGCGTCAAATCGGCGGCGTTGCCTCCCGACATCGCCCCGCCTTCCTTGGTGAGCGCCTTTACGATGGCTTCCGCGTTCATCTTGATAGGCGCGTTGGCACCGAAGAGCATGCCCTTGCGCTTCATAACCTCAAAGGCGCGGGCCGCTATCTCCTGCTCTTCTTTTGTCCCCTCGAACGCTAGCTGCGTCTCTGTTTCCATGCTGCCTGCTGCTCCTCGACTCATAGCTCGTCACTCATAACACGTAACACGTAACACGTAATTGCTGAAGTAACATGTAACTCCTGTCTCATATCCGCTCAGTTAAGCCGATTGCGAGTTACGCGTTACGCGTAACGTGTTACTTCCCTGCGTCCCTGATGCCCCGCTCCTCGCGTACCATTTCCAGGTAGCGACGGACGAGCGAACTGACGGTCTGTGGGCGGCCTGAGCGGCGCATCCAGTCTATCAGGCGCTCCATGTCGCGGGTGGTTGGTGTAATATCGTTAGCTGCCAAAAGGGTGCCTCCCCACTACTATTAAATGTAAGCACTGTAAGCTATTTTACCGGATAGCTCCATTGTTGACAAACGGAACGCGAGGTAAGGCGTTCCGTCTTCCCCCTCCGGCTACGTTTGCACGAAAGTCAGAGAGCAGGACCAAGCCCCCCTCTGTCATTCTGAGCGTAGCGAAGAATCTCAGGTGTTCCTCTCACCGCTGCTGTCAACCTTCAGCACTATGGCCCTCACGTTGAGCACCATACATACTCACCTTCTTGAGATTCTTCGCTACGCTCAGAATGACAGAGGGGGCTTGATTCGCTGTGATGGCTACATCGTCTATACCGACGGGGTTGGGCTGTGCCGGGCACACGTACCTTGACGCCTGGCCCCTCAAGATGGTATCGTATAAGTGCAAGCCTCCGACGTCGTAGGAGGCTTTTTCTATTTGGGTATATATCCTGCTTAAGTAAGTTTTGCACCTTGCCCTGGTGTTTACATAGTACGCTATAATGTTGGTAGTCAAGTTATGTCCAATAAAACACAGAGAGCAAACAAGATAAAGACGCACACCACCAACGGTTCTCATGATGGTGGGGACGGCGCTATACCGGTCCCGGCCATAAAGGCGCGCGTTGGGTTTCAGCACGTGGATGTCGCCAGGGACACACAGGAGTTGCCCGTAGTCAGCAACGGCCATAATGGCAACGGCCATAATGGCAACGGCCATAATGGCAACGGCCATAATGGCAACGGCCATAATGGCAACGGCCATAATGGCAACGGCCATAATGGCAACGGCAAGCATGCTGCCAATGGCTCCAACGGCCATTCTTCTGCCGATGGGACCGGTAACGGCACCGCTCGCCTCACCCAGGTGCGCCCTGTGAAGGTGCGCGTGGGGCAGACCGGCCTGCTGGACCTGGATTACAGTGGGCATGAGAATGGCAACGGCCACAACGGCAATGGGAACGGCCACAGCAACGGCCACAACGGCAACGGTAACGGCCACAAGGCCCGCCTGATGCGCGATACCGGCCTCCTGGCGGCTTCTGTCGCCCAGCGGCCCACGACCTCCCACCTGCGCGAGACCGACCTGCTGCGGATACGCTACCGCCTGGGGCAAGATGCTCCCATGCTGGTGCCCGCTCCTTCTCGCCGCCGCTCGGTGCACAGGCGCGACCTGCCTCCCTTCCTCATGCGACACCGCACGCTCCGCTCCACCTCGCGCGTGGGCTACACCCGCAGCCAGGCGGCCGCCCAGCGTCACGGCAAGGGTGGCGCGGCAATAGCTTTCCTTCGCATCTCCCTGGCGATGATGCTGCTCTTCACGGTAATGTTCACGGGTGGTATGGGCGCGGGCGTGGCGGGCGCGAGCCTCTACATCAGCCAATTGCCCCCGGTTGACCCGGAGAGCCTCTCGCAGAGCAGTTACGCCCTGACAGTGCAGACCACCAAGTTCTACGACCGCAACGGAATACTGCTCTACGACCTTGTAGACGAAGAGACCGGACGCCGCGAAGAATTGGACCTGAAAGACATGTCGCCCCTGGTGATCAGCGCGACCATCGCGGCCGAGGATGCGACCTTCTACTCTAACATCGGAATAGAGCCGGTAGGTATATTGCGCGCCGTGTCGATCAACCTGAGCGGCGATGGCTCCTCCGGCGCCTCCACGATTACGCAGCAGGTAGTGCGGCAGATAGTGCTCGACCCGGACGAAGCCCAGGAACGCTCGTGGAGCCGCAAGGTCAAAGAGGCGGCGCTGGCGATACAGTTGACGCAGACGTACTCCAAGGACGAGATCCTTGAGATGTACCTGAACCAGAACTACTACGGGCACAGGGCCTATGGCATCCAGGCCGCCGCTCTAACTTATTTCAACAAGAACGCTTCCGAGCTTACCCTTTCGGAATCGGCGCTACTGGCCGGCCTGGTGCAGGCCCCCAGCCAGTACGACCCGTTCATTAATCCCGGTGACGCCGATATCCGCCGGAAATATGTGCTCGACCAGATGCTCAAGCACAACATGATCAGCGAGGAAGAATACAACGTAGCCTATGCCGAGTATCCTTCGCTCAAGCAGTACCAGGTGGACATCAAGGCCCCGCACTTCGTCTATTATGTGAAAGAGTACCTGGAGAAGAAGTACGGCCCGCAGGCGCTAGACCTGGGCTTGAAGGTGTACACCACCATCGACCTGCGCGTGCAAGAGGCCGCCGAGCAGGTGGCCCGCGACCGCATTGACGAGTTGCGCAGGCAGAAGGCGACCAACGCGGCCATCGTGCTGATGAAGCCGCGCACGGGTGAAATCCTGGGCATGGTCGGCTCGGTGGACTACAAGGACCCGACCATAGACGGCCAGGTGAACGTGGCGACCCGCGAGCGGCAACCCGGCTCGTCGTTCAAGCCTATCACCTTCGCGGCCGCCTTCAAGAAGGGCTGGACGCCCGGCACCGTGCTGCTCGATACGCTGACGGAGTTCCCCAATCCAGGCCAGAAGCCGTACGCACCCAAGAACTACGACGGTCGCGACCACGGCTGGGTTACCGTGCGCGAGTCGCTCGCCAACTCGTACAACGTCCCGGCGGTGAAGGCGCTACAATTCGCGGGCGTACAAGAGACGATTGACACAGCCCACGCGATGGGCATCCAGGGCCTCAACCGGGGCACAAGCTGGTACGGTCTGTCGCTCACGCTAGGTGGCGGTGAAGTGACCCTGCTTGACATGACCACTGCGTATTCGACCTTCGCCAACGGCGGTATGGCCGTGCCTGCCAATCCTATTCTCAGGATAGAAGACGCCCAGGAGCGCACGATCTACCAGCTAGACCCGAACGCACCGGGCACCCAGGCGCTCGACCCTCGACACTCCTACATGATCACCTCGATCCTGTCGGATAACAAGGCCCGCACGCCTGCCTTCGGTGCCAACAGCCCGCTCAGGACCAGCTTCCAGTCGGCAGCCAAGACCGGCACGACCGACGACAACCGCGATAGCTGGACGATGGGCTACACCCCGAACCTCACGGTGGGCGTTTGGGTAGGCAACAGCGACAACTCAGAGATGCTCAAGGTGACGGGCGCGATAGGTGCCGCCGTGGTGTGGCACAATGTGATGGAGAAGTTCTACTCGGAGCCGGACTTCGAGGAGTTGGTGAAAGTTGACGGCAAGGTACAGCGCGAGTTCGTGCAACCCGAGGGGCTTATCACCGCCTCGGCCTGCTCCAACAAGGGTACCGTGCGCGACCTCTTCCTGAAGGACGCCCCGCCCAAGGGCTGCACCACCTACAAGGACAACAACAAGCAACTGCGCTCGGCCCCCTCGACCAATAGGAACAACCAGAACCAGCAGCGCCGTCCAAGCGCCCCGCCTACCCCTATCCCCGGCATTGGTCCGCCATCCTACAACCCGTAGGCGAGGGAGACGGAAACGCAAAGAACGCGCAGAGAGGTAAGTAGAGTGTTCTAAGCAAGAGGACCAGGGTACGTAATGTAGTACCCTGGTCCTCTTTGTACTCTCTAAACCACCCTAATCTTTGCGCGTCCTTTGCGTCCTTTGCGTCCTTTGCGACTTTGCGTTTCCGTCTCGTTCGTATCAAATTGGAGGGTGTCAAGCGCGGTTTTCATGCTATAATGTCTGGACCGTTGGCGCTCTCACAGCGGTGATGCGAAGTTACTGGTTTTCATGTATCGACTGTCATAACGTTAAGGAGGAAGTTCTAATGAATCGACCGGCCAAGTATTTGGGGCTGGTGTTGGTGGCGATCATCACGCTTTTCACTCTTGCTGCCTGCGGCGATACCCCCGCACCGGCCAATACCCCGGCACCGACTAATACAACCCGCGCGGGCGACGATGCCAACCCCACGCGCACGCCTCGCGCCACCCGCACTCCGAGGGGAGGCGGTGCCGAGCCTACCAACACCCGCGCGGCCCGCCCCACCAACACCAGGACCGCGCGGGCGACCAGCACGCCGGAGCCTGAAGCTGACGGCGATTGGGAGACCTACACGGCCGACGAGGGCAACTGGAGCATAGATTATCCTTCGGACTGGACTGTGAACGAGGACCTCGCGCCTAACGTGCAGTTCTTTGCACCCACCAACGATGCCTTCGTGCAGGTGACCTATGCCGATGTCGGGGCCGAGCTTGACCCCGAGCAGCTTGTGGAGATCGCCAGCACGCAGCTTGCAGGCAGCTTCACCGGCTATGAGGAGACAGGTCGCGAGGAGCAGCCCGACGGCAGCACCCGCCTGGACTTCACGTTCGAGCAGCAGGGTACCGCCTTCGACGGTACGGCTTTCATCGAGCAGCGCGGCACCGGCCTCTACATCCTGATGTTCATCAGCGAGCCTGACGCCACCGATGCCTACGGGGAGACTTTCTCGCGCATCCTGGAAAGCTACAGGCCACCCAGCGATGACGACGCGGGCGACGAGCCCACTCCAGAAGGGGACTCGGGTGACACGAACACGGGTGAGCTTCTGGCGGTAGGGGATACCGGCGAGAGCGACGGCCTGGAGATAACGGTCAATTCGTTCCGCCGCACGAGCTCCGGTCTGCTGTCGCCTGACGCGGGCAACGAGTACCTGATTATCAACCTCACGGCCGTGAACACCACGGACGAAGAAGCGATCGTCAGCAGCCTGCTCAACTTCTCGGTGAAGGACGATGGCGGCAATGGTACGGACTTCAACCAGTCCTTCACCGCGGGCGTCGAAACGTCCCTGGACGGCACCATAGCCGCGGGCGAAGAGTTGACGGGCGAGATCGCTTACGAGATACCCGAAGATGCCACGGACCTGGTGCTGCTCTTCGACCCGATCCTCGGCGGCGACGAGTTGCGCTGGGCGCTGGAGGAGTAGAAAACCAGCAGGTCTCTCCTAGGAGATGGTCCGCTCTAAGGACTGATTTCAAAACTATTGTAGGGGCAGGCCCCCGTGCCTGCCCTTGTTGGATATTACCACCAGGGC
>JALZHG010000348.1 GCA_030914045.1 Chloroflexota bacterium
GGCAAAGGTCACTAAAGGCTCCCTCGCCGGTCAGGCGTGTGACGCTGCCGTCGAGCTCGGCGCGGAAGACGGGTACGTTGCCGTCATCGTCGGCGTTGAAGAAGATGGTGCTAGCGTCGTGGGACCAGACCGCGCTCTCGGGCCAGCGGTCGAAGCCCTCCAGCAGGTCGCGGCCCTCGCCGGTCTTTAGGTCCACCAGCCAGAGGGTCTCGTCTGCCGGAGCCTGCGGGGTGGAGAGACCCCGGCGTACCGCCACGACCCAGCAGCCGTCCGGGCTGCAGGCGGGACTCCTGTAGGAGGCCTCGTTTCCGGCCAACACGCGCACCTTGCCGGAGGCGGTGTCTATGGCGACGAGCTCCTGGAATCTCTCGCGCAAGCCTTCGTCCTCCCGCCAGCGCGTCGCCACGACGGTTGCGCCGTCGGGGGTGACGTCGAAGCCGGCCTGGTCCAGCGATCGCCCCGGGGAGTGGATCAGGTCCTCGCCAGCCCCGGTCGGCACGTCGCCCTCAGGAAGCGAAGCTAGGTGTAGGTGACGTTCGCGAGGCCCCAGGTAGTGGTCCCAGAAGCGGATCGGGTACTCTGTGAACAGCTGCGCCCCCACCCCGGCGTCCTTGCGGGCCTTCTCCCGCTCGGCGTCCTCCTCCCAGCCGTTCGTGTTCGGATGCGAGTCGGCTGCGAAGACGATCGACCCGGCCTCGCGGGCCACGGCGACAGCCTCCACGCCGCCCGGAGGTCCTGCAAGGAGGTAAGCCTCGCCCCCTCCAGCAGGGAGCCGCCAGAGCGCCGGCTTTTCTCCGCGAGGGTCTTCGTCGCCGGCTTCAGGGTCTGGGCGCGCTGAGGTGAACAAGATCGACCCGTCCGGGGCGAAAGCAGCACCTGACTCGCCGGGTGCCGAGCGCGTCAAGCGCCGCGGAGCAGAACCCCCTTGCGGGTCCAGTTCGTAGAGGGCGGAGACGAATCGCTTTCCCTTCTTGTCCGGGCGTGCTGCCGAAACGACGAGCCGGAAGCCGTCAGGCGAGAGCGTAAGCCCTGAGAGGCGTGGCAATCGTAGCAGGGCGTCGACGGTGAACGGTGCATCGGCACTCATGACTCTCATCTCTAGCAGGCCCATGCCTCAGACGCAAGCACTCCGATTTATTCCGCCGCGCCTAAGGGAGGGGCTGCGGCGGAAAGAGATGGCGCAGGGTTCACCGGTCACCTACAGGCTTGCCAGGGTAGTGTGGCCGGGGCGCCCTCAAAGCTGTCGTAAACGTCGTTGTAGCCGATGAACAACACCTCGACAGCCCAGAAGGACCTAACGGGTTAGACAAGGGCTCAAATCGACCTGTACGTACATCCAGCTCAGGACAGCCGTACCTCTTGTAATCGACGGGGGCCTTAACTCCTGCTACCCCTGACCAGGGGATTCTGGGAGGCGTGATGGACCCGAGGGGTCGGCAGAGGAATTTGAGAGAATTCTCCACGGAGCGACTTAAGTCGACTTACTTCTCACCTGGATCAGGAGTTTAGCGCTTGTCTAGGCTTCTTTGGTGAAGGGTCCGCATAGGAACGGCGCGTTTACTTCATGCTTAGGAACTCTGTTCGTGGGTGCAGATGATCGCGGGAATAGTGTCTGCTTCCCGCACCTTGCCCTTACTGACCTTCATGCTGCCTCCCTTCCGATATTGTCTCTCCGGCTCTTTCGCGACCAACCTACAGCGCAACGTAGATCAGGATCGCCGTGAACACCCCTGCGCCGATCAGGGCCAGATGCGTCCGTGCCCCCCGCGTCCCGCGCCCGCGCAGGGCGCGGTACTCGAACCCGGCGAAAACGATGATCCCTAGGTAAAGCACGTTGCTCGGTGAATCTAGTCCGCCTGCCAGGATGGCGTGTCCGAGCACTAGCGGGACCGCGAACCACACCAGGCGATGCAGCCGTTTCCAGTTCCTGCCGAGTGCCCGCTGCGCTCGGTCTGTGGACGTGGCGAGCATCGCGACGAATACCAGCGTCGCCACGAGACCCATGACGATACCCGTCCTGGTGAACTGCGGCAAGAGCGGAGAGGAGAGATCGAAGAACTCCCAGACACTCACTACCGAGTGCGCAACGAACCAGACGCCCGCACTGACGCCTATAGGTCTGCGCAACCTCGCCAGGGCCCGCGTCTTGCGTCCGTGGGCGAACCGCCCGAAGCGCAGCAGGTTGGAGGGGACGAGCGCGCCTATGAGGAAGAACGTCCCGAGATAGGCGCTGATGTCCGTCGCTCCCGCGATCTGGGCGAACGACAAGACCGACAAGAGCCCCGCCAACACTACGTTCGTCGGCACGATAATCCGTGATATCCGAAAACGGCCGTGCTCGGGCCGGGAAGGCTCCCGCGTAGCAAAGTCGTCAGGGGTGTCCGTCACTGCAGGATCGCCTTCCCTAGTTCATTGCCCTTCGCAAACTTTGTCGCATCGTAGCGAGGGTGTGGACACAAGCGTCAGCGGATGAGCATGCGGAATCCGTTCGCTACCCTCATTGGATGCACCAAGGGTCATCTCGATAGTATGATGCCTCTGCTATACGAGCAACAAGAGGAGATTTTCAGATGCCGCCGCGGAACACCGATAGTTTGATCCGCCTTGGCGTGTTGACCTTGCCCCATGCTGGATTACTGGCCCTGGTAGGCAATCTATAGTAACGTCAGGTTAGGAGCGGGTGGGAACTAAGCCAGCAGCGATAATCAAGCTATCGTCTCCGCCGGCTACTTCGTGAGTGTATTTACAGGATCGACCGTTTCTATCGCCACCTCAGGGAGGGGCTCATTCAAGCGAGACGTGCCCGGGCCTTAAAAGGACTCCTAATCTCCTGAGATAAGGGTGGGTCGGGGTGCGGGTGAGGTGCGCGTTGAGGTGGGGGTTGACCTTGCCCTTAACGCCTTATCTAAGCGCAATTACGAAGCCGAGGTGGGGGAGGTGGAGGTTAAACAAGTATCTCATACAGTGGACGCGGGGAAACATACATGCGATGGCGTAGAAGATCTAAGGGCTTGTAATTGGCCTTAAGTTAGTGCAACCCCACCTCCCCCACCCATTACCTCAGAAAGCGCTAGAACAAGCGGTGTTCGGGGGTGGGGGAGGGCCACCTCTTCAATCTGCCGAGCGAGTGCGCAGAGCTGAGACATACGCCTTAGGGCGCGCAAACCTTAGGGCGCCTCAGGTGGTAACTGGTATGAACCCCATTTTCCGGACAGCGTCCATAGTCAACTTCTGACCTTCGAGGCGTAATCCGCCTCAAATTCTACCGGCGATACGTATCCCAGAC
>JALZHG010000147.1 GCA_030914045.1 Chloroflexota bacterium
GTATCCAACCAAATCCGAAATCCGAAATCCCAATTCCCAATTCGTCATCTTGCCCATGTATCCAAGATGCTGTATCCTACTCCCTAACGCGCATTACCTTGCGCGGGTTTCGCCGTCCTCATACCTGCATGACACTAATTGCCGAAAGGAAGAAGCAAATGCCCAGGATCAAAGTCGATAAGCAGGACCTGGTTTTGGCTAACAAAGGCGTCGAGATACGCCTGTCGAGGGACTATTCGCAGCTCGAAGAGGAGTCGATGCGGAAGCTGCGGGAGCTGCTGGAGCCATACTCGAAGGCGAGCCGGTTTGTAGAAACCCTGATTGCCGACCCTGAGGTGCGGGCCAACTGGGACATGGCCGACTACATGGCGGTCGCCAAGCTGCACTTCAACGATCACGGCGAGGTGCATCATAAGGTGGTCGCCACCGTGGCGGCGAGCCTGCTCAAGCTTTTGCTGGACTCCGACGTGCAGCCCGACGTGGTGTCCTCAGGCGCGGGCGACGCGGACGATGCGTTCCTGGCGGTGGTAGCTGCCTCGCTGCTGCACGACATCGGCAACCAGGTGCACCGCGAAGGGCACATGGCGATGAGCGTGGTGCTAGCCATACCTATACTCGACCGCCTCCTGGCCGACTTCTACCCCGAAATCGAGCAGAGGATAGAGATACGCGGCTTCATCCTCCACGCCATACGCACCCACGACATCGACGTACGCCCCCTCACGATGGAGGCCGCTATCGTGGCCGTGGCCGACGCCTGCGACATGACCAAGGGCCGCTCCCGCTACGCCCTGGACATGGGTTCCATCAGCATCCACACGATTGGCGGCGTGTCCATCGAGCGCGTGGTGATGGAGAAGGGCCGCCGCAAGCCAATCCGCATAAGGGTGGACATGGTCAACTCGGCTGGCATCTTCCCGGTGGAGGAGTACCTGCTCCCCAAGATCAACGCAGGCGAGCTGGCCCCCCACTGCGAGTTGATAGTAACTACCGAGCCGGAGCAGAGCACCACCGACCAGCGCATCATCTACACCGTGGAGATGGAAGGCAAGCGCTTCGTGGCAAAAGGCCCGGAGGATGGTGAAACGTGAAACGTGATGCGGTTAAAGGCACATAGTACAAGGTAAGAAATAGAGGCGGCTCAACTAACATGAGCCGCCTCTGTCTTTATTTCGGAGGCCAAATTCCACAAGCCGCATCACGTTTCACGTTTCACGTTTCAGAACCACGTTTCAGACGTGAATATCCTTCACCCGTAACTGCAAGTGCGTGTCGCCTTTCCACTCGCGGCGTTCGATGGAGTAGACGAGGTCTACCTGGCCCTTGCGGCGCACGCTCTCGGCCATGTAGCCGTAGCGGAAGGCTATCGCTTCGAGGGGGGTGTGCCCATTGTTGCGGTCGGCCACGATTAGCTTCAGGTGGGCGTCATTGTCGCCTACCGTGGAGGCGCTGACCACCCGCACGCCCTTCGCCACGAACATCGGCGACGGGTTGCCCGCCCCGAACGGCGACATGCGGTTGATCTGCGCCAGCGTCTCGTCGTCCACCTTGTTGACGGGTAGCTCGGCGTCGGCGCTGATCGTGGGGCGCAGTTGCTCGTTCTGTAGCTGCTTGTCGCAGGTGGCGCACAGGCGGCGGTTTAGTTCCTCTATGTTCTCCGTCTTGATCGTGAAACCCGCTGCGGCGCTATGCCCCCCGTACTTCACCAGCAGGTCGCTCGCTTCCGCCAGGGCTTCCACCATATTGAACTGCGGCACGCTGCGCGCCGACCCCCGGCTCTCATCCCCCACCTGCTCGATCACCACCGCCGGGCGGCCAAATTCCTCCACCAGCCTACCCGCCACCAACCCCACGACGCCGGAAGGCCAGGTCGAGTCGTGCAGCACGATGACGCGGGTGTTATCGTCCATGCGCTTCCCGCGCTCACGGGCCTGCTCCACGATGGCGTTCATCATCGCCTGGCGTCGGCGGTTCTGCGCCTCCAACTTCTGCGCTAGCTGCCGAGCGTAATAAGCGTCCTCGGTCATCAGTAGCTCGTAGGCGGTGCGGGCGTCGTCCACGCGACCTGCGGCGTTGAGGCGCGGGCCGATTATGAAGCCCACGCGGTCGGTGTCAATCGCCCCCGGCTTCAACCCCGCGTATTCGAGCATAGTGCGCAGACCCGGCAGGCTGTTTTCGGGTATGGCGGCCAAGCCCTGTTGCACGAGCGGGCGGTTGGCACCCTTGAGTTGCACCACGTCGGCCACCGTGCCTATCGCCACCAATCCGAGCAGGTCCTTGTTGCGCAGCCGCTTGGGCTTACCGCACCGCTTCACTAGAGCGCGCACCAACTGGTAAGCCACGCCCACGCCCGCAAGCTCCTGGTAGCACTCGCAACCGGCGACGAACTGCTTGGGATTGATGCACGCGGCGGCGTTCGGCAGGTCGGCGGGCAGGTGGTGGTGGTCGGTGACAATCACATCCATACCAGCCTGGCGGGCCACCTCCACCTCTTCGCGCCCCGATATGCCGCAGTCCACGGTGATGAGCAGGCGCGTGCCTCTACTGCCAAGCTCGCGCACGGCGTTGGGGTTGAGGCCGTAGCCCTCGCTCGCCCGGTTGGGCACGTAAGGCTCCACGTCGGCCCCAAAATGGCGCAGGGCGGTCGTGAGAAGGGCCGTGGAGGTCACACCGTCCGCGTCGTAGTCGCCGTACACGACTACCTTCTCGTGGCTGCTGAGGGCCTGGCAGATGCGCTCCACGGCGGGCTGCATGCCGGTGAGCATCGTGGGGTCGGGGTGCTGAGAGACGTCCTGCGGCTGTATGAAGCTCTCTATCTCCTCAAGCTCAAGCAGGCCCCTGTTCGCCAGGAGCTGCACCATGAGTGGGGTGAGGCCGAGATGGGAAAGCTCGCGTTGTACGCGGCGGACCTGCTCGTCAGACAGACGAGGGTGGATGTGCCAGTGTGGGGAACGTGGTTCCAAGGCCGGTTACTCTCTTCTTTTACACAATACTAAGCTGCTCAATCGCCGGTGACATTCTCTCGCCAAATCATAGCACACCGGGATGTGTAAAGGCAACACGCAGGTCATGCAGTTCCGACCAGACAGCATCTTGCTTGTCTCCACCTACTATCTAAGCTATAATCCGCCCAACCGTAACATGCACGACTTCCCCATCCTGGTAAACATTACAATCGCCCTGCTCGTAGCGTTCGCCGGAGGACTGCTAGCGAGATATTTGAAGCTGCCCACGCTCGTCGGCTATCTGCTGGCAGGGGTAGCCATCGGGCCGTTCACGCCGGGCTTCGTAGGCGACCTCCACACGATACAGGAGATGGCCGAGCTTGGGGTTATTTTCCTGCTGTTCGGCGTGGGCCTGCACTTCTCATTGCGCGACCTTTGGACGGTGCGCAAGATCGCCATTCCTGGGGCCTTGCTCCAGATGGCCCTATCCACCGGCCTGGGACTGCTCCTTAGCCTGGCGCTAGGCTGGCCGCTGCAAGCGGCGATACTCGTCGGCCTTGCTATCTCCATAGCCAGCACGGTCGTCTTGCTGCGTAACCTGATGGACCAGGGGCTGCTCAATACGCCTGCCGGGCAGGTGGCGATTGGCTGGCTGGTGCTGGAAGACCTGGCTACGGTGCTCATCCTGGTGCTCCTGCCTGCCCTTTCGACCACAGGCAGCGAACCGCTCTGGCAGACCGCCGGGCTGGCTCTGCTCAAGACCGGGGCTTTTGCGGGCTTGATGCTCATCGTGGGCACGCGGGGCATTCCCTGGTTCCTCTTGCGTATAGCTCACCTGCGCTCGCGCGAGCTCTTCATTATCGCTATAGTGGTAATCACCCTGAGCACCGCCGTGGGCGCTGCCACCCTGTTTGGAGTGTCGCTGGCGCTGGGTGCTTTCCTGGCGGGCGTAGTCGTGAGCGAGTCGGCCCTCAGCCACCAGGTGGAGGCCGAAATCCTGCCCTTCCGAGAAACCTTCGCGGTGCTGTTCTTCGTCTCCGTAGGAATGCTTGTCAACCCTCTGCAACTGGTTACGAACGGCGTGGAAGTGCTCGCTATCACGCTGTTGATCGTCCTGGGTAAGGGGCTGCTTACCGTGGTGCTAGGACTGCTCCTGGCGCGTTCGGCAAGAACGGCATTGGTAATTGCCGTTAGCCTGGCGCAAATCGGTGAGTTCTCGTTCCTGCTAGGGCAGGCGGGAATAGCGAACGACCTGCTGACTCAGGACCAATATTCCCTCTTGCTGGCGGGAGCCCTGTTCTCCATAACGCTCAACCCGTTCCTGTTTCGCGCGTTACCCTGGCTCGAAGCAAGGCTGCTATCGATGGGTATGCTCAGGTCGCTGACGCGCAATGATAGGGTCACGGTGGTGCCGGTAGAGCACTCCCTGTCGGGCCACGTGGTAATCATCGGCTACGGGCGCGTGGGCAAGCACCTGGTGAACATACTGACGCAACTGGAGATACCGCGCCTGGTTGTAGAACTGGACGTGACCCGCCTTGGAGAATTGGAGAGCCAGAACGTGCCCGTTCTTTTCGGAGATGCCGCTAGCTCTGACATACTGGCACATGCACATGTAGAGCGCGCCAGGGAGGTAGTGGTCACTCTGCCTGATGAAGCCTCTGCCGCGAGCATCGTAGCCACGGTGAGAGCAACTTCACCGGACGTGCCGCTCGTCGTACGCGCCACTACCCAGGCAAGCATCCAGCGTCTTCTCACGCTGGGCGCGACCGAAGTAGTCTATCCCGAGCTTGTAGGCGGCCTGGAAATGATGTACCAGACCCTTTTGCGCCTCGGCTACCCCGAAAGCCACATAGACGAGCTTGCAGCCGCCATTCGCGCCGACCATTACGAACTGTCGGTGTCATCGCGGGCCGAGCAAGAGGCGCTGGCGCAGATGCACGGGACGCTGGCCCCAGAGAGATAGATTACTTGTCTTCGAACTTGCTCAGTTCCTTCTCGGCCCTTTCCTTTGTGTAGCTGCCCTCGCCGCTCTCGGTGATGGCCCGGTTCAAAGCCTCGATGGCCTCCGCCGTTTTGCCTTGCATAGCGTACACTCTGCCCCACCCGTAGTATATATCTGCCGACTCGCCGCATTTCTCCTCGGCCAGGTCCAGGTCGGCGTAGGCTTGCTCGTACTCACCTTTGGCCGCCAGGGCAACGGCACGTACAACATATCCGGAACCGGGACACGGACTAGCCTCAATAGCCAATGCCGCCTCTGAAATGGCCCAGTCGTGCTCACCAAGCTCCAGGTAGGCCCACGCCTTACCTACGGTTGAGGTTGACTCGTCAGGATTCAGTTCCAAATTTCGGTCGAAGTCCGCCAGGCTGAGGTCGTATTGTTCCATGTAAAGATAAGCCCAGCCCCGAAGTTCGTACATAATGGCATCGTCTTCGTTGAACCTGAGCACTGCACTGCAATCCTCTATAGCTTTGTCGAACTCTCCACCGCGCATGTGCAAGAAACAGCGGCCACGGTAGGCATACGCATCATTGGGGTCGAGGCGAATGGCGGTATTGAAGTCGGACATTGCCTCGGCATCACTATGTAACGCCCAGTAAGCGTAGCCCCGAAGCCTATATGCGTAGCTATTGTCTCCGTCGAGCCGGATGGCCTGGGAGTAATCCCTCACGGCATAGTGAGGCTGGCCGTCCTTGCCAAACGCGTGGCCCCGCTCGATATAAGCCTCCATATCGTCCGGCTCAAGCGCCAGGTACTTGCTGTATTCAGCTATCGCGCTCTCCCACTCCTCTTGCAAGCCAAACACCCAGCCCCGGTTGTAGTAGGCGTCTGCGTACCCGGTGTCTATTTGCAGCACCCTGTTGTAATCGGCGAGGGCCTGGTCGTAGTCCTCCTTGTCCAGGTATGCGTTGCCCCGCTCGAAGTAGGCGTCAGCATAATCAGGGTCAGCCTCAATTGCCCGGTTGAACTCCTCGATTGCCAGGTCATAATCGGCGGGCCGTTCTTGTTCTTCCGCCCTCTGAAGATACAGGAGGCCCAGGTTGTAGTGCAGTGCGGCGGCTTCAGCAGGGTCGAGGCCCACCAGCGTCCTGTAGTCCGCGATAGCCAGGTCGTACTCAGCTTCCTCCCAGTAGATGTCGGCCCTATCGTAGTAGGCTTCCTTCATTCCGGGGTCCAGGCGTATCGCCTCTGACAAGAGCCTGACGGCCTCGTCGTAGTCGTCCCACAAGTAGGACTGAGCGGCTTCGTAATAGTCCCGCGCCGTCACCAGGGGGTTCGGAGTGCTCGTAGGCTCGGGCGTATAGGGGACGGGGGTCATGCCAAGCGCCTCCGCAGTCTGGGTCGGGGCGTAGGCCACTGGGTATGGCACCGCGTCATTGTACTCGCGAGCTAAGATACCGGCGTCCACGATGTCCACGCTGTAGGTGGCGAGCGGCAGTCGATCATCCGCGTACTCGTCGTCCGGGGCGGTCTGAACGTCGTAAACAACCTTCCACGATGTGGGCTTCTCGCCTGGGGGCATGAGCGAGACGTAAGGCACCAAGGCCCTGTACTCCAGGCCGATTTGTCGAGCGCGCTGCAAGGCGTCTTGCCGCGTAAGACTGATTGCGTCACGCGGGCTGATGGTGGCGGCCTGCAGGTCCCTTTCCAGGCCCCACGTATGCTTCAGGCTGTCGCTGTAGATCGAGCGCCGCCAATCCACGCTTTCAGGATCGCCCCTATCCACGGGCGAGACATCAACGTGGAGAGCGGCGGTCGGCTGGTCGTCCGGCATGTCCACCGAGATATAGTCCAGGTTGGGGCGCAAAAACACGAATGTCACGCGCAATATCTGGTGCGCGGGTACGTAGTCCTCGCTGTATTCGTAGTCGTACGGCCAGGCTTCTATTGAGTAGAGCACGGCATCGGGATAGTCCCCCACGATCTTCCCACGCGCGGCGACAAGCAGCCTGTCGAAACCAAGCGAGGGCGGCGACTCGACAAGTGGCTCGGAAGGCACGCTGCCGAGGGGTGTCGAGTGCGGTGTAGTCTCCTGGACTGTGGCTGTGGCGGACGCAGTTGGCCGTGGCTCCAAATCGTTCCACTGGCACCCGGCAAGCAACAAGCAGCACATCAAGAATAGCAGCCCAGCCAGAATAGCGGGCCTGGGATGAGGCCAAACCATACTTATGCGACGGTTACGATGACGAATGGATAGAAGCAACAAACCCTCTAATCTATTTGAGGCAAAAAGAAGAAACCGCGAGCACTAAGAAGCCTCACGGAAAGTATACCAGGATTAGCTACCCATCCGAAATAGCAGACCCGTCGACAAGCCTTACGTATTCCTCAGTGCTGCATACATCGCCTGCTGCCGCTCCATAGCCCGCCTGTAGACCTCGTGGTTCGCCATGTTGGGCCGGTAAGTCTCGGCCAAGGAGGTGGGCACCTCGCTGAAGTCGCGGATGATGCCGAGGGCGCGCAGGACCAGCATGGCTACCCCCTTGGAGCTTGCCTCAGACTCGCCGGAAGCCGTCACCGGCACGCCCAGCACGTCCGACAGCATCCCTATCCAACCCGGCACGTTGAGCAACGCCCCGCCGCTGGCTATCACCATGCTGGGCGCTGGCACCACACCGCACAACTGGTCGTATATCAGCCCGAAACGGTACATTACCGCCTCCTGGGCAGCACGAATTATGTCAACGGGCCGGGTCGCCAGGGTCAGGCCGCCCATGCTGGCGCGAGCGGCGGGGTTCCAGCCTGGGCTGCGCTCTCCCGCTATAAAGGGAAGCAAGGTCAGTCCGTGTGCGTCGGGCGGTAGGACGGCGGCCTCCTGGGAGAGAGTTTGCCAGTCGCCCACGTTCAGGGTACGCCGCAGCCAATCGAGCAGGTTACCGCCCTCGGAGAGCGCCCCACCCAGCAGCGTAAGCTCCCGCGTGGCCCGGTAGCACCACAAGCCCTCCGGCACCTGTGGCACGTCGCCGGACACAATCACCCGCATGGCGCTGCTGGTGCCCACCTGCACAGCTACCCGGTCCTGCGCCCAGCCACCGCTGCCCAGGTTGCTCGAAGCCCCGTCGCCCACGCAGGGGAACCAGGGCACGTCCCGCAGTTGCGGCCAGCGTTGTGCGAACTCCCGCCGCAGACCTGTGAAGGGGGCGTCCGCGTCCACCAGCGGCGGCAGGTCGTCCCGGTTGAGGCCGAGGTAGTCTAGCCAGGGGGCGTCCCAATCGAGCGCATGCCGGTCGAGCAGCCCACTCCACGAGGCGACCGAAAGACTCTGCCCAGCCTCGCCAAATAGCCTCAAATAGAGCCAATCGCCCAGCGTAATCCAGCGTGCGGTGCGCTCGTACGCCTCCGGCATGGCTCGCCTCAGCCAGAGCAGCCGCGCGGGTAGGTAGGAGCTGTGGATGTAGCAGCCGGTGCGCTCGTGCACGGCCCGCTCGTCTAATAAACCGCGCAGTTGGGCAGCTTCCCCGGCAGACCGGGTGTCCGCCCACGTATAAATTGGAGTAGTGGGGTGCCCTAGCGCGTCTATGCCCATCACGTTGGACACGAGGGAGCACATACCCACACCGCGTATCGCCCCAGCATGCTCCCCCGCGAGCGCTAACGTCCCGTCAATCGCCTCAAAGATGCGCCCCAACAGGTACTCCGGCGCTATCTCCACTCCCCCGTCCGGTGTCACCCGCACGTCATAGGCAATCTGGGCCTCACAGCCCGGTACCTGCCCGCCCTCCGCCGTAAACAGATTGGTCCGCAAAGACGAAGAGCCAACGTCTATGGCGAGCGCCAGGGGTGCGGACTCGCCCTGTAACGGAGAAGGTGTTAGCTGCATAGCCTGCATTATATCCCGATTTTGCAGTATGCTATGATATAAATCTCAACTCACTCCTCGGTACTCGGTACTCGGTACTCGGCACTCCACAACATGAGACAATACCGCTGGCAACTAATGGTGCGCAGTTACGAAGGGGATGCCTGGGGATGCCTCTCCTCCTCGTGGCTGTTGCGCTACCTGGAGCACTCGGCAGTGATGGCCGCCGCCGACGCGGGCTATGGCTCGCAATTCCACGAAGAGAACCGTTCGGCCTGGGTAATCCGCCGCATGACCTTGCTCATGCCCCGCCTCATACGCCTTGCCCAGGACCTCGAGATAGTTACCTGGATATCCCACTTCGCACGGGTGCGGGGCGGGCGCGAGTACCGGGTGTTTGACACATCGGGCGAGCTACTTGCCACGGGCATAGCCGAATGGGTCTACATGGACCGGAAGACCCTCACGCCCCTCGCCATCCCGCCCGACACCGCGACAGCCTTCGACGTGCCCGGCGCGCCCCTCGGCAACTACGACCCGCCCGCGCTCGAACCGCCCGAGGAAGTGGAAAGCTGGGAGCACAGCACGAGACGCACGGCTTACTGGCACGAATGCGACTCGATAGGCCACATCAACAACGCGGTCTATGCTGGGTGGCTGGACGATGCCATGTTCGCGGCTGTGGAGGCGCAGGGCGTCAGCCTGATGGAGCAGCGAGCAAAGGGCCTGAGGCTCGGCGGCGCGTACTACAAGCTCGACTACAAGCGAGCCGCCCTACCCGGCGACGAGATGACCGTCACCACCCAGCTTGAGCGGCAGTCAGGCCCCAACTACAGGGTCGCGCAACGCATCCTGGCCGCCGACGGCAGCACCTTGCTGACCGCCAGTAGCATCTACACCTGGCAGAGCGTCAGGTAGCTACTTCCGCCCGTACACGATCTCTACGCCCAACAGCCCGAGGCTTACCTTATGTGGATCGGGCAACTCAGGGTGCCACTCGAAACGGTTGCGCTCGAAGTACTGCACGGTATAAAGCTTACCATCCGTCGCCGAGACCTCCTCAAAAGGCTCGCTTATAGGGTAGCCGTAAACCGGCAGGCCCCCATGAGCTTCCCAATATGAGAAGAACTGAGGTAGTACGTTATGCCGAGTCTCGGGAAAGTACCGGCCGCTAGGATCGTCCCACTGTGATGCCGGCTTGAAAGGCACCTCTTGGCTGCGTGCCTGCGTAACCTCGCGCCCAAGCAGGCCCAGCAGCGCGTCATAGGGCGGCGCGTTCTCGGGGTGGTGCTCGAAGCGGGCGCGCTCGAACCACTGCACCGTGTAGGTCTTGCCATCCGTAGGGCTGACCTCGCGGTACTCCTCGGTTAGCGGGTAGCCAAACCGCGACAGGCCGCCATAACGCTGCCAGTAATCGCGGAATGCGCCACGTAGCGTGTGCCCCACGGCGGCAAAATAAGTGACGTTCGGGTCTTTAGGGTCGGGCACCTGTGCCGTGGGGTACTGCCTGGGCTGGCGGGTAGCTACGGCGGTCAGGCCGGGCGTGGGGCTTGGGAACGGCTGGCTACCGTAGCCGTAGCTCAACACCAGGCCGTCGGTGCCCACCGCCAGCGCCTGCCCCGACTCGACCATGCTGACGTCCAGTAACTCACCCCTCGCGTTCGACGGTAAGGACTCGTTGCTCCACAGGCCGGACCTGTAGCTGAAGACCAGCGGCCTCCTTATATCGTCAGGCGCCGTTGCGTTCACGTTGTCCCTGTAATGCCCCACCGCCAGGCCGTTGTCCGCACCGGTGAAGTAGACGTTTCTGAGGAAAGCGTTGGTCTGCGGAGGGAGGCTGAAGTTGGCGACGGGGCTGTCAGGCAGCACCCGCTCCCACCGCCCGTTGATACGGTGCGCGACGTACGGCGTGGAGACGCAAATTGCGCAGGTGCCGCTGCGGCTACCCACCGCCCACGCCTCGTCCGAGTTGATGGCCCGCACGCCAAAGAAGGTACCGTAGCAGGTGGTGTCGGGGCAGGCGGGCGGCGTCTGTTCTTCCACCCAGGTGCCGCCCTCCAGATGCCAGATGCCCAGGTCCCCTACAAGCCAGCCCCCGCCTTGCGTTAGATGCAGGTCGTAAATAGCTCCGTTGCGCGGTGGGACTTTGGTCGCGTCCAAACTATCGTTCTTGTAGTGCAGGAGCATAGGGCTGGGCCCTGAGCCTGGACTCGTCACGTTCCAAAAACCGCCGATCCAACCCTCTTCGCCGTTGCCCAGCATCTGTATAGTGGTCAGGTCTGCCCTGGGTCGGTTCCTGGGTAGAGGTAGCTTATCATCTAGAGTTTCTATACTCACGACGGTGCGGCCATCGGTGGTGATGCGCAAGATGGTCTCAACATCGCCAACCGCCCACAGCTCCGTGTTGCTGATAGCTACGACAGCATTCAAGGGGGCCGGGTAGGTCTTGCTCGACACGGAGCGCCACACGCCGTTTATGAACTCGTAGCGCACGATGATGCCGCCCTTGCCGAACTGCCCGCCCACGGCCCAGGCGGCATCGGGGCCGGTCATGAAGATGCTCTTGAGGTGGTACCCCGCAACGGCAGGGTCGAACACCTGCGCCCACACAAGCCGCGAGGGTTGGGGAGTGGCCTGGGCCTGGGCACCAAGCACAGTGCCGATCAGGGCGACCACCAGCAAGAAGGTGATAGCGGCCAGGATGCCGAGTTGCTTTAGACGCGTCATAGAGGTACTCCGCGAGGGTGTCTAAAGTTGAGACGAAGCACCGGCAATGGGGTTTCGAGGCGAGGTACGTAGCACCGGGTAAAACAAAACTCCGAACCGTCCTTGCGGACCGTCCGGAGCCTGTTTCCCTCAGCTATCAGAACCGAAGCTCAAATCTCTGAAGTGGCCTTAGTATAGAGGATGTCCCGGTCCCGGTCAATCGTCCCAGGGCCGGGTTTTGCACATCCCGCCATGTCGCGGAAGGGCGGGGCTAGCTTTAGACTGAAAGGTGTGCCGGATGCCCTTTGCCGAGCGTCCGGCCAAGTTGCGAAAGCTAAATGCTACTAGCGGCCGCCGCCCCCACCTGAGGAGCCACTGCCCATGCTGCCACCGCCGCCGGTGGAGCCGCCACCTCCCATGTCAGAGCCAGTAGCGCCGCCCGAGCCTCCGCCCAGGTCGCCACCTAAGCCCCCACCGCTCATTCCGCCGCCGGACATGCCGCCGGTGCCTCCACCGCCCGTCATGCCACCACCGGACATACCGCCCATGTCGGTGCCGCCGGTGCTGGTGCCGCCCATGCCGCCGGCACTGCCGCCGCCCATGACCCCAGAGTTGGAGCCGGTCGAACCCATGCCGCCGGACATGCCGCCCATGGAACCACCGCCCATGTCGCTGCCGCCGGTGCTGGTGCCGCCCATGCCGCCCATGTCGTCACCCATGCCGCCACCGGTGCTGCCAGCGCCGCCCGACATGCCGCCGCCCATGGAGTCGCCCATGTCGCTGACACCGGAATCGCTCATGCCGCCCATGTCATCCAC
>JALZHG010000349.1 GCA_030914045.1 Chloroflexota bacterium
TGTGCGTTAGTATTGAGCCCCCGGTTCGGTAGAGGGCCTACCGCTTCGCTCTAAGTGGACTGTGTATCCTACAATCATCTCCACCAACCACCTTCAACAGTCGGGCTCAACCTTTACGATTACCGCCGTTAGACCACTGCTGTGCAATTACTCAGACTAAAAGCTCGGCGAGGTTACGTAGTGGGCGGCCGAGTCGGCTGTTGAGCAACTGACCACAGGTGTAGGCGGTCACCTTGGCCGCCAGACGGGTAAGCAACCCGCCCATAGTCTTGGCGCGATGACGCTCCAGCCCGAAATAGTCCTTTAGTTGCCAGATCACTCCCTCGATGAGCTGCCGCCTACCCGCCGCCCACTGGCAGGACTCTTCGGGCCATGCCCGCCGGGCGCTCTTCTGCGGGGTCGCCGCGACCAGCGCACCGTGCTCCTCCAGCCAGCGCCGCTCCCACTCGACCGAGGAGAAGCCTTTGTCGGCCAAGAAGGCACCGTGGCCATCCGAAGCTACCAAGAACTCCCCTATAGGCCTCTCGTCGCAGTTTGCCGAGGCCAACCCGAAGGTGGTGATGACGCCTTGCGAGGTCACCGAGAGAGCAACCTTGAAGCCATAAACCCATTCCGTCTTGGAAACGCACCTCCCGAAGGCCGCTTGTCCGGCAAACAGACCCTTACGACAAGCCCGTACTCTAACCACGGCCGGGATGAGGGTAGTATCCAGCATGTGGTATACCTCCTGCGGTTCGGCAAGCGTCTCGGCCAGGTCCCTCTGCAGTGCGCGAATCTCAGGCTCCAGGGCGCGGATGCGGCGGTTGAGCTGACCATAGCTCAGGAGGTTCGGGAAGTATTCGCGCAGGTGGACTTCGGCGAACCTGAAGAAGTCCCTTTCGCTGCGCCATCGGGGCCACTGGGAGAGAACCGCGAGGGTGAGAACCTCGCTCGCCGAAAGCGACGGTGGGCGGCCAGGCTTTCTGGGCGCGGGAGGATGTGTCCGCTGCCACCAGTCGTCTACCAAGACGTAGAGCGAAACGAGAAGTGACTCAAGGTCCACGCGCCACCACCTTTTCCGGTTTGGGGCAGATGGGGCGGCCGTGGTGATGGGATCGAGTATGGCGTGGGATAAGTGTGGGACGCAAGCTCACCGCGTCCCGCCGCGAAGCCGGGGTGATGCGATCTGTTTCGGCACGAAGGGGTGGTGTCCGCGTGCCCGCCGACGATCACACACCCCGGCTCGCCAGTAGAACGCCACCGAAGCAGACCACGAGACCCGAAATGGCAACGACACCAACGCTCTCCCCGAACATCAGGTAGGCCCAGACCATCGTGGTGGGGGGCGTGAGGTAGAGGAGGCTGCTGACGCGGGCGACGCTGCTGAGCTTCAGGTTCAACCAGTAGAAGCCGTACCCGCCGAAGGTGGAGAGCACCACCCCCCACAGGACCGCCAACCAGAACTGCCCGCCTCCCGGGGGTTCCAAGCCGCCCCAGAACATGGCCATTACGGCAAACGGCACGGTGCTTACAGCGCACTGGAGCGCCAGGGCCACGTCCAGCGGCGTCTCGAGCTTCGTCTTCAGGCTCATCCTGCGCTCCAGCAGCGTGGCGGCAACGAGGCCCGCCATCCCCACAAAGGGCAGGGCGTAGGCCCAGAGAGGCGCAGCCGACTCCACCGGAACTTGCTCCTTCACCCGCATGTCGCCGCTCACAACCAGCACGACCCCGACCAGACCCACGATGAGGCCTACCCACTGCCGCCTCCTTACGCGCTCACCAAGAACAGGGCCGGCGAGTGCGGCCGCGAGCAGTGGCTGCAGAGCCGCGACGAGAGCCGCGGTGCCTGCGTTGACCCCGAACTCCACTGCCCCGACGACCCCGCTCAGGTACACACCCTGAGAGAGGAACCCCACAGCGGCCTGCACAGTCACCTCTCCCGGACTGGGCCAACGGCGTCGGAGCAGAAGCACCGTCGTGAGCAACACCCCCGCAGCGAAGAGGGACCTCCAGACCACGAACGTCGGTGTGCTCGCCTCCTGCGTGCCGAGCTTGGCGCCGATGAAGCCCGAGCTCCACATCACCACGAAGCCGACCTCGGCGAACGCCCGGCTCTTGCCGACGCTGCCCATCACGGCGTGTAACGAAAGACCGCGAACACCACCACCCCGAACGCCTCCGCACCCGCAGCCCGGAACACGATCGCCCTAGCGGTGGTCGCGAACCTCCTTCCCCGTCTTTTTTTCGGGCGGCTCGTAACCGTACCCCACGGCGATTCCACGGTCTACCTCGCGCACGAACTCCACGAGCCAGCTGATCGCCCTCGACAACACGTTCGCCATCTTGCTCATCCCCTTTCGACCTGGACCGGACCTGTCACCTGCGTTAGTAAACATACCGGTCTGTATACTAACTGATCGAGGCCTCTTTGTAAACATACAGGTTGGTATACTTAGGGAGGTTTTTCAGAATCTAAGGAGGCAGTGAACGTGAACGCCACCAAGAGAGGGGAGCGGGCGAGGACGCCGGCAGCGGAGCGAATCCTCCGTACAGCTTCTGAGATGTTCTACCGGAAGGGGATACGAGCGGTGGGCGTGGACTCCATCGCTGCGGAAGCGGGCGTCACCAAGAAGACCCTCTACGAAAAGTACGGATCCAAGGACGAGCTGGTTGCCGCCTACCTGCGCGCCCGGGACGAGCGCTGGCGCAGTTGGGTTGTGGAGTTCGTGGAGCGAAGGGGCGGTTCGGCTACAGAGCGTCTCCTTTCGACGTTCGATGCCCTAGAAGAGTGGATGGAGCGCGAGAACTACAGGGGTTGCGGCTTCGTGAACGCCGCAGCGGAGTTTCCGGATGCCGACCACCCCGCGCGCGCGGTGGTGCTGGAGCAGAAGCGGTGGATGCGCGACTACCTGGCCGAACTAGCCGCTGGGGCCGGTGCCGAGGACCCTGAGGACTTGGCCGAGAGGCTCTTGATCCTCCACGAGGGCGCCACGGTCGTCTCCTCGCTGGGGGTGTCGCCCGAAGCGGTGCGCAAGGCTGGACAGATTGCCGTAGGCCTCGTCGCCAACCTCCAGGAGTAGGTTAAGGGAAACACGCTCGCATGCGGCTTCCATGATGATACAGCCTCGGTAGTGAGCTGGTCGCGTAATTTCACAGCAGGCGTCTTAGAGACCCTGCGTTCCTACCTCAAAGGTGTCTCGTTCTACTCGCCCTGTCCACCTCACCGACATTCTTCAGACAGGCAGCGCCTTTCGGCGCACCCGTCCGACGGGGCACCCTCCAGCGGATGCACCG
>JALZHG010000350.1 GCA_030914045.1 Chloroflexota bacterium
CTCTTAGCCCCTCCCGACCATGATGATACGGCTTTCGCCCCTTCGCCCCACGTTTCTCAGTACGCCTCTTCCGACAGCTGCAGGTTCTTTTCTACAGCGGGTTTCAGTGAACGTGACCCACATCGCATGATGCACATGCGCGATCTCGATGAGGGGCTTGTCTGATTGGCCGAAGTTGCGTCGACCTGCGGGCAGATCAGTATCGATGCAACCCGCTGTAAGGGGTAAAAGTATTGGCTCGTATAGGGGGTTAATCCAGTTGGGATAGTTAGGTATCTGCCCCCACTGAGCGGTCAGGGTTCCGTTAGGGCCGAACTGGTCGTAGGCCTCGTACCACTGGCGCACGAGCCGAGCATTGGCGCGCAGATTCATGGAATCTAGCGGGGCCCTCCCCTTGCTGCCGTAGTACCAGACGACGTGTTCGTAGCGCATCGGCACGATTTGCCCTCGTGCGAAGCCCCACGGGTTGGGCGTGCCGTCCCAGCGCACGGGGTCGCCGTCGAGGACATTCCCGGCGTTCGCCTGGTGTGTGGTCGGCACTACGCCGTAGAGGTCGCGTCGCACGGGGTCGAGGGGACCGCTCTGGAAAAGCACGGGGTCGCTCCCCGATATGCCTATCGCCGAGGCGGCTATGTCGCAGGAGGTCACGAAGCCGCCGGAGGTTATCGGCTGGGACTGCACGACATTCACGCGGTTGCCCCGGGCGTCTATCGGCGCGCTAGCGTCTATGACCGCCCAGACGTGCTTGATGTTGGCCCTGTAAGCGTCGTAGTCGAGGTCGGCGGGTATGCCGCCCCCGTCGGGGTTCGTGTAGTACTCGCCCATCACGATTGAGCCTATGCGCGGGTCATTACCGTATTTCTTCACGAGGGCGACGTAGAAGTCCGCCATGGCACGCCAGCCCTCTTCCTTGTCCAGGCGGATGTGGTCCTTGCCCTGCCCGTCCGTCCAGGTGAGGTCGCGTGGGTCGTCGAGGAGCCACTGGGGCACTGGATTCTTCTCGGAGGTTGCGGTGGCCGCTATGAAGATTGAGAGCTTCGCTTTGTCCTCGGCGATGGCCGGGGCGTCCAGCATCTCCGAGATGACGTCCCGCTGGTTCCAGCGGTAATTGGACCAGTTGGGGTCTCGCGCCTGGGTGTGAGAAGCCGGAGCCAGCGACTCGTCCACGAGCACATCCCTCCAGCGGTATTTCCGGCCTGCCAGGAACCAGTAGCGCTCGTCGTCGTCGCCGTCGTTTAAGTCAAGGTAGCGCCCCTCCCTGGTACCTACGTAGGTATCGTACTGCCGCTGGACGAGGTCGGGGTCGGAGGTCCAGCCCTGGTTGGCCCCCTGGTAAGTGCCAAGGGTGGGCCACCAGCGTATCCCAGGGAAGACCTGCGGCTGTGTGCGGAGAACGCCAATAACGAGAGCCGCCCCGAACAGGATGCACAAGCCAAGCACTATCGCCACGCTTCGGGAACCGATCATCCGCCGAACATCCTCCGCCACCAGGGCCGGGGCTACGCGGCCTCCTGCAGTTAGTACTTCGATCATGGCCGCTTGTAGCGCACAAGTCAAGAGCTAGCGCCTAGAGACCTAGCAGCTGCCGTTGCCTCTATTCACCTAACTTCGGGGAGTTGGCTTTCTCGGAAGTCAATCCTGATAACGTCTCTGTGTACGCGCAAAACACACAAGCGGAGCGCCCCATTGCAGCCGTGTGTGCGCCGAAAACGATCCCTACATTATCATTTATGATCTTTGGCGCGGGCTGAGGGAATCCTCCTCTCCCGACGCCTCCATGAGGCGCTACTGTTTCGACCGCTCATCCAGCCCCATTGCGAGCTCCATCGGAAGGGGGTAGCGCGCGAACGGCATAACTGATGCTGTAGGGCAAGCTTAGTCGCATCAGACAGAGAAGATACTTACCCGTAGCCTTGGTCGAGATTGGCGCTCCAGGCGGTTCGAAAAACAGGGCTCAGATTCACATGGTTCGTGCCTCCGGTTGCCTCTACCTCCCTTCTCGGATTATGGGGCACCACCAACACCCCTACCTGTCGGGCTCTACCTGGCTTTTGCTCTTGCCAATTCCTTCTTGGTAGGCGTATACTCCCCGATTTTCTGCTCCATAGCGTCCCGATACCCGGCTTCGATCCTTTCCTCTATCGAAGCCTTGGAGAAATCGCCCGCGTTCGTCAGTTCGGGACGTAAGTTGGCGCGTATGATCGAAGCCGCATCGATTTTCTTGTGCTTACGAAGTTCTATGTAGCCTTTATCCTGGCGAATAGGATCCTGTGGGTCTAGCGACTCATCGAGCCTTTCGACCAACTCGACGAAGTCGTTGATCTTCTCGAAGAACATTTCATCCAGCTTCAGCCGATTGGTGAACTGTAGCTGTACCATACGATTCACCACATCCGCCATATTGTCAGGGATCGGGACCTCCCTTGGGAACAACTCGATCACTACCAATTCCCTTTTATCTGTCTCGAGCTCTTCCAGGAGGTTGATCGCCGGGCTCAACGGCGTGTTGGAGAACAGCCCGCCATCCCAATAGTAGTCCCCGTTAACTTTGGTCATGGGGAAGCCGGGCGGTAGGCTGCCGCTGGCTGCAACGTCCTCGAAGGACAATCGCCCCTCATAGTTATCGAAATACTTGACGTCGGACGTACCGACATTAGTTGCGCCTACCGCCACCCTGATTCCGCCGTTATTCAGTTTTTCGAGATCCACCAACTCGGCAAGGGTTCGTCGCAGCGGCGCGGTATCATAAATACTGGCGCTGAGCAGCGGTGCATAGAGGGACTGTGGACGAAGTTGATACATACCAGGGTTGCCCATAACGGCCAAGGATCGTTGGAATTCCCTAGGGACGAAGTGTTGGTAGGCCGACTGGAAGAATGCTGGCAGCGGCGGTAATACGGTCAGTTTTTCTCGCCAAAGCCGATCGAGCGCTTGGATCGGATCGCCTTTGGCGCCAGCGAGCACGGCCGTGGTGATGGCGCCAATCGATACACCCGTGATAACCGAGGGTTTGAAACCGGGCCGCTCTTCGTAGAGGGCCTTGAGCACACCAAGTTCGTAGGCGCCCAGAGCGCCTCCACCTTGCAGAACGATTGCTGTCCTATAACTGTTGTCTAACGGTGACACGGTATCGGCTCCTCTCTAAAAGCGAAACCCAGAGCTTCATTGCTGTTCAGTAGCTCGCTTACCAAAACATTGGCCGCAAAAAAACGAAGCACGAGCGGCTTTACGAACACGTAGCAAAGACTTATGCCT